>JANMGI010000056.1:0-6959 GCA_031374565.1 Paracoccaceae bacterium
CATGGGGATGATCCCGCTCGTCGCGCCGAACTTCAAGCAATGGATGCCGCATGACATCCATCCGCTGATCGAAAGCGGCATCCTCCTTGCCTCGCTCACCGCCGTGATCCTGAACGCCTTCTTCAACGGGGCCGAGGATGCGACCGACGCGATCAAGGCCGCTGCTTCGAAGGCCGATCACTAGGCCCACTCAGGCTCTGCCCCAGCGCCCGCCATCACGCACGTCCCTCCCCCTCGTGGGGAGGGTAAGGGTGGGGGGGCGTTGCGTTCCATACCGACGACGCCTTGCAGACCCGGCACCTTTCTTCCCCCCTGACAGCCCCGATCTGCCCGGCTAAGCTGGCCCAAACCATGAGGGACACCGCATCGCATGACCGACGCCACCCTCCGCAGCCGCCTTCGCACTCTCTACGAAGGGGCGGGTGAAACCGCCGACCGCTTCCGCTACGTCCTGCTTGCCTTCGATCTTCTCACCGTGACCTGGCTTGTCGCCTCGTCCTTTCTGGAACGGGGGGACCATCACACCCGGATCGACCTTGCCATCGGCCTGATCTTCCTGACCGACTTGCTGGCCCGGCTGTGGATTTCCCGCAACCCCCTGAAGGACATCCTCAGCTTCTGGGGTGCCGCCGACATCCTTGTCATCCTCTCGCTTCTGTTCCCGATCTGGGGCGAAGGGTTGGCCTTCCTCCGCGTCCTCAGGCTTTACCGGGTCTTCCATTCACCCCAGACCCTTGACCAGCTCCGCGACGACATCCCGCTGTTTCGCCGGCATGAGACCACACTGCGCGCGGGCCTGAACCTGCTGATCTTCATCTTCGCGATGACCGCGCTGGTTTACCAGACGCAAGGCAGCGTGAACGACAAGATCACCAACTACGTCGATGCGCTTTACTTCACCGTCACCACCCTGACGACCACCGGCTTTGGAGACGTTACCCTCGTCGGCAACTCCGGCAAGCTTCTTGCCGTCGCGATCATGATCTTCGGCATCAGCCTGTTCCTGCGGCTGGTCCAGGTCGTCCTGCGCCCGGCAAAGGCCCACTTCCCCTGTCCCACATGCGGGTTGCGCCGCCACGACCACGACGCAGTGCATTGCAAGGCCTGCGGAACGGTCCTGAACATCCCCGATGACGGGGTAGATTGAAGGGGGGGCGGCTCTTGGATAAGCCTTCACCACGCGCTAATTTTGCCGCTTGCCTTTCAACAAGAAATTCTGTTGACAACCTAATAAATAGCAGCCGAGACTGATACGCTGCGGACTAGCAACGACACTCGCAGTCGCGCACAGAACAGCTTCTGACGAAAGGTAACCAGAGCCTTGCAAAGTATCTTCCTGATTTTGGTTCTCGGGATCGCGCTATGTTCGCCTGCGCTGGCAGAAGTGAAGCCCGTTTCTGCAACCAAGGCACAATACCTTCTCTGTCAGGCTTACGCTAGGAAAAGTGACGCCGCTGCCGATCGCATTTATATTGCCTGGATGTCCGGCCTTTCGCACTATTGCCTGCTTTCGGACCAGCCAAAGAACGTCGCAAAAGCCGAAGCTCTCAAAGAATGCGAAAAACAAATCAAAGGGTTTCGCCGGACTTTTGGTGTGTCAGATCCCTGCACCATTGCTGTAGAGCGCGGAAAGATTGTGGACCGCACCTACGAACGGGCGTTGTCCCTGTGGAAACCTTGGCCTATTCGGGTCACAATTTTTGATAGCACGACAGGCGCGAAGCCGGATGTCGGGCCTGGGACATATTTTGACTATCCAACAAAATTTCGAGGTTGGAGCGCGGTCGAGTGGTACTTTGAAGTCAAGGCTGAAGGGGTCCTCATTTGTCAAGGAAAGGCTGCCGCCAAAAGCGGAACGCAAAAAATTGCTTTCGATGTTGACTGCTTTGGCGAGCGTTTTGTTGGATCTAGTATCCCAAACAAAGTAGTTCGAAGCAACGGTCTTATATTGGCCGCTCCTGACCGCGTGCGTATAGAAAGCAAGGGCTCCTGGATTGAGATCGATTTCTAGGGCGGTACTACAAGCACCGTTCAATTCCGTTGAACGTCTTGCAGACCCGCTTACTCTTTGTGTTCGACTTCTTCTCGGATTTCTTGGGCACGTCGCTTTTTTGTTTCCCATCCTTCTTGGCTTGAACTTTGGCAAGCTCTTCTAGCCTCGCTTGAGCTGATCGATCCAATCTGTCAACCTGTTCTTGCTTCTTGGTAGATTCTGCTTGAAGGTTTTCCTGCGTCAGAAGAACAAGCTTACACAGCTCTGCTCTGTTCTCGAGCCAATGCCGCGACTTAACTGTGGAAGGCTCTCCAATATAGGCCGCTGCACGAAATTCCTGACTTGCTTGAAACCCATGTCTTGCAACAAGACTTGTAACAAGAAGCAATCCACAGGTCATCAAGACGTACTGTGCCACAAGGCATCTGGAAAACATTCAGAAGGTATCCTGCAGCGGTCCGCTGTGGCATGCACATCGAGTCCGTGTACTGATGCACTGTGTCTTCGAAGCCAGTTGCGCTGCTGATCGACCTCTAGACATGCATAGTCACTCGGATGCGCCTCGCCTTTTATTGCACTTTTACAAACAGTATCAGGCGACGGCCAAGCAACTTCAATTCAAATCTTCTGCTTGGCGTGTCGTCCACCAACTGGCGCGGAACCAGAGTGTCGTTGTCATCTGGTACCGAAGCTGGTTCAGAAGAGCCAAAAAAACTTCTGCGCCTGCTCGTCCCGCTAACCCGCGTCGCAGAAGGTGCGCGTAGCCAGAGAGAACCGCCACGGCGTCTCCTGTTGTGGCCTTCAACACCTTGCCAAAACATTAACGCCAACGGCCAACGCTTTGTTTTTCCATATCTTCAAAAAGATGTCCACCGTGGACACGTCATCCCATCCGCAGCGCCATGTCCAGCATCCGGTTGGAAAACCCCCCTTCGTTGTCGTACCATCCGAAGACCCGCAGCATCCCTCCGGCAGAGATTTTCGTCTCCGGGCAGGCCATCACCACCGACTCGGCCCGCGCCCGAAGGTCGGTCGAGACGAGGGGGCGCTCCGTCGTCCCGATGACCCCGCCGGCGGCCCGGAAGGCTGCATTGACCTCCTCCACCGAGGGCCGCATTTCCGTCACGAGATGAAAGTCCACGCAAGAAACGCTGGCGACCGGCACCCGCACCGCCTGCGCGATGATCCGGCCCGCAAGCTCTGGCAGCACCCCGTCCAGCAGACGCGCGGCAGAGGTCGTGGTCGGCAGCATCGACAAGGCAGCCGCCCGGCTGCGCGGATAGTCGGCGGCGGGTGCGTCCACCGTGGGCTGGCTGCCGGTGTAGCAGTGCACCGTCGTCATCGACCCGGTGACGATCCCCCAGTTTGCATGGATCAGCTTCGCCAGCGGCGCCAGCGCATTCGTCGTGCAGGACGCGTTCGACACGATCCTTTGCCCCGCCAGCACCCCATCATTCGCCCCCAGCACGACCGTCACCTCGGCCGCAGCAGATGGCCCAGAGATCAGCATTCGACCTGCTCCGGCCTTCAGCCCCCGCTCCGCTACTTCCCGCGCTTCGGCCCGGCCGGTGCATTCCAGCACCAGATCCATCCCGCTCAGATCCAACGTCGAGAGGTCTGCAGTGCGGTGCAACGGCACCCGCCGCCCGCCGACAACCAAGGCCCCACCCTCTAGCGCGACCGCCCCGCGCCAGGGACCGAAGACGCTGTCATACTCGAACAGATAGGCACACATCTCCGGCGCAGCGATGTCGTTGATCCCGACGATCTCCAGCCCCGGCCAAGTCTCGGGTGCCAGCAGATAAGCCCGCAGCACCGACCGCCCGATCCGCCCGAACCCGTTGATGAAGACCCGCATTCCGCTCTCCCGCGCCGTCCGGTGCAGTCTCACCACGGGCGCGGCAGGGCTTCAACGCCCATCTTGTGCCCCGCACAATCCGCAAGACGCGCTCCGGAGTTTTCAAGAACTCCGGTCGGATTTCTTGGAAGAAATCGGCGCTTCAGACGCCAACGTCGATCCCCAATCCTCTTTCGCGCGCGCGCTGCACCGCGACCGCCGCGACAGCCAGGTCCTGCAACCCGACGCCGGTTCCGTCGAAAAGCGTTATCTCGTCCGACACCCGCCGCCCCGGATGCGTCCCGATCAGAACGTCGCCCAAAGGCACGATGGCCGAGGCGTCCAGCAGCCCCGCCGCCACTGCATGTTGCGCCTCGCCGATGGTCACGCTTTGCGCCACCTCGTCGGTGAAGACCGTAGCACCGGCGACCAGCGCGGGATCAACCTCCTGCTTGCCCGTGGTGTCGGTCCCCATGCAGCTGAGATGCGTGCCGGGCGCGACATGTTCGGCCAGCAGGCTTGCTGCAGGTGAAGAGGTGATGGTCACGATCACCTCGGCTTCGCGCATCCGGGGCAGGTCCACGGCCTCGAACGGCAGGCCCAGTTCGGCGGCCACTGCGCCCAGCTTCGGCAGCATTTCGGGGTGCAGGTTCCAGGCGATCACCCGTTCGAACCGCCGGACACGTGCGGCTGCGCGCAACTGAAAGCCCGCCTGATGGCCCGCACCGACGATGCCCAGAACATGCGCTTCCGGCCGTGCCAGCCGGTCGATGGCGATGGCCGAGGCTGCAGCCGTGCGCAGCGCTGTCAGAAGGTTGCCACCGACCATCGCAACAGGGCGCCCGGTATCGGGGTCAAAGAGGAAAACCGAGGATTGGTGGTTGATCATTCCCTTCCCGGCATTGCCGGGGAAATAGCCTCCCGCCTTTACCCCAAGCTGCCCGCCCGCCCTGTCCAGCCCGGACTTGAACCCATATTGCCGCCCCTCGCCCAAGGCTTCGCGCACCACAGGGAAATTGTATGCCTCGCCCCGTGCCATCGCGGCAAAGCAGGCCTCGACCGCGCGGAACGCGTCTTCGGGGTTAACAAGCGAGGCGATCAAAGCCTCGGGAACGATCAGCATGACGGCCTTCCAGCGGGCCTACGCCCGGATTTGCTCTTTTCCAAATACTCCCGCCGGAGGCTCCGACGGGAAAGCCCGGCGCTGGCTCAGTAAGCCTTGCCCCGCGCCGAAACCGGCCAGACGCTCTCCACCTTGCCGCCCCGAACCCCCACATACCAGTCGTGGACATTGCAGGTCGGGTCACAGTGGCCGGGCACCAGCTTCAGTTTGTCGTTCACTTTCAGCACGCCCAAGGGGTCGTCGACCACCCCATGCTCGTCGCTGCATTTGACGTATTTCACATCCGTGCGCCCGAAGATCACCGGCAGCCCACTGTCCACCGACTGCGCCTTCAGGCCCGCATCGACGATGGCCTTGTCGGCCTTGGCGTGGCTCATCACAGACGTCAGGATGAAAAGCGCGTTTTCCCATTCGCCCTGGTCGATCCGGCGGCCCGCCTTGTCGAGGATGCGGCCATAGTCGGCGTCCATGAAGGCGTAGCTGCCGCACTGCAGCTCGTTGTAGACGCCCGAGGTGGACTCGAAATAGTAGCTGCCGGTGCCACCGCCGCCGACGATGTCGCAAGCAATGCCATCCGCCTTCAGGGTATCCACCGCGTCCTTCACCTGCGCGACGGCAAGGGCGATTTTGGCCTTGCGGTCGTCATAGCTGTCCATGTGCTGCATCGCGCCCTGATAGGCCTGGATGCCGGAGAACTTCAGACCAGGGGCCGCGTCGATGGCCTTGGCCAGCGCCACAACGTCCGGCGTGGTCTTCACCCCGCAGCGGCCCGCGCCGCAGTCGATCTCCACGAGGCATTCGATGGTTGTGCCGTGCTTCACTGCCGCCGCCGACAGGTCGGCCACGTTGTCCATCATGTCCACGCAGCAGATCGTCCGCGCGCCAAGCTTCGGCAGGCGGGCCAGCCGGTCGATCTTCACCGGGTCGCGGACCTGATTGCTGACCAGCACATCCTTGATCCCGCCACGGGCGAAGACCTCGGCCTCGGAAACCTTCTGGCAGCAGACGCCGACCGACCCGCCGAGGCGTTCCTGAAGCTTGGCCACATCCACCGACTTGTGCATCTTGCCGTGCACCCTGTGACGCATCCCGTGGGCGCGGGCATAGTCGCCCATCTTCTTGATGTTCCGCTCCAGCGCATCAAGGTCAAGGATCAGGCAGGGCGTCTGGATGTCGGCTTCATCCATGCCGGGAAGAGCGGGGATGTCGTAGCCGACCTCGTAGCCTTCGAATTTCGGATGCGTGTTCATGGGATTAGCCTTTCATCCAGGGCAGGGTATCCAGATCGACGTTGCCGCCGGTGATGATGACGCCGACGCGGCGGCCCTTGAAGACCGCAGGGTTGGCCAGGATCGTCGCCAGCGGCACGGCGCAGCTTGGCTCCATCACGATCTTCATCCGCTTCCAGGTCAGTTTCATCGCGTCGATGATCTGGTCTTCGGTCGCGGTGAAGATGTCGGCGACGTGGTTCGATACGAAGTGCCAGGTCAGGTCCTTGAGCGGGACCTTCAGCCCGTCTGCAACCGTTTCCGGTGCGTCGTCGGCGATGATACGCCCGGCCTTGAAGCTGCGGGCTGCGTCGTCGGCATTCTTCGGCTCGGCAGCATAGACCTGCACGCCCGGCGCGGTGGAGGACACGGTCAGGCAGGTGCCCGAGATCATCCCGCCGCCCCCGATGGGGGCAATGATCGCGTCCAGCCCCTCGACTTGCTCCAGCAGCTCGCGTGAGCAGGTGGCCTGACCGGCGATCACGCGGGGGTCGTTGTAGGGGTGGACGAACTCACCGCCGGTGCGGGCCTGGACTTCGGCGAAGACCGCCTCACGGCTGCTGGTCGAGGGATCGCATTCGGTGATCACCCCGCCATAGCCCCGGACAGCGTCCTTCTTGGCCTGAGGGGCCGTGCGGGGCATGACGACGTTGCAGGGTATGCCCCGGCGGCCTGCGGCGTAGGACAGGCTAAGGGCGTGGTTGCCGGAGGAGTGCGTGCAAACGCCCCTGGCCGCCA
>JANMGI010000065.1:0-1893 GCA_031374565.1 Paracoccaceae bacterium
GGTGAAGGCCCAGCGGACGCGGCGACCGGGCAGATAGACTTCTCGCCCGAAGACCTCGCCATCAGCGATGTAGTCAAGTGTCTTGCCGGTGGCGTAGGCCTCGAATTCGGCGGCGGTCATCGGGGTCTGGGCGGCGGCGGGTGTAGCGAGGAAGAGGGCGAGGACGGCAAGTGTGGTGCCGGACATCGGGGTCATGCTCCTGCATCCGCGCCGGGGCAGGTCAGCGGCTGGTCGGTGTGCGACACCTCGAAAATGTCGATGTCGATGTCGGTCCCATAGCCCGACCCAAGCTGTGTGACACGGCCCCGCAGCCGGTTGCCGTCCTTGAAGAAATGCCAGCAGGCCGAGAGGGTTTTGTCCTCGAAGGCAAAGCACAGCTCATCGCCGTCATCGAACCAATAGCCTTTGACGCAACTGTCGCCCTCGAACGCCCAAACAAGTGTGCGACCGGGGCCGTAGTCGGCAATGCCGCGCACGCCGTTGCTGTAACGGTAGCTGAAAGTGTTGGTACCGACATGCGCCTGAAATTCTGCTGCGGTCATCGGGGTTTCGGCAGCGACCGGGCCGGACAGGACTGCGCTGAGGGCTAGGGCAAGGCGCATCCGGTCAGACGCCAACGTCAGGACCGGCGCAGGGCAGGGGTCCGCCTTCGCGCGAAGTTTCCAGTATTTCCCAGCCGCCGCCGTCGCCCATGAAGCGGCCCCGGATCTTGCCGTCTTCCAGGAAGTAAAGCCAGCAGGCGGGGGTGGGGTCGTTTTCGTAGACGAAGCAGATCTGGTCTTCGCGCTGATACCAGGTGCCGTAGATGCAGAGATCCCCTTCGAACGCCCAGCGAACGCTGCGGCCGTCAAGGTATTCCTCGGTGCCAAGGATGCCGTTGCCGTAGTCATAGGTGATGGTGTCACCCGTGGTGGCGGTGTCGAATTCATCGGCGTTGAGCGGCGTTTCGGCAAGGACGGGGCTGGCCAGCATGAGGGAGAGAAGGAAGGCGCGCATCGGGGGCTCCGTTCGGACTTGGAGGCAAGAGTGCCAGAGGAGAGCGGGCTTGGCCAGTCAACCCGCCGTGTTGCGGGGTCAGGTTTCCCGCCAGCGGTCAAGATGCGGGGCGATGGCACGGCGCCACAGCCGGGGGGCAAGGGCAAGGGCGCAGGCGACGGGAAGGGGCCAGGGCAGGCGGGGGGCCTGATCGGCGCTGGGCAGGCGCAGGGCGGGGAAGGGCCGCGAGGGGTGCAGGTGGTGGTCGGAATGGCGGGGGGCGTTCAGCATCATGGCGGACGTGAACCAGTGCGCGGTATTCCAGCTGTGGGCTGCTCCGACAGGCTCCAGACGACCATCGGGCAGGCGGGCGCGGGACAGGCCGTAGTGCTGGACATAGTCGGACAGCAGGATCTGGCTGGTGGCGTGCAGGGCAAGGGCGGTCCAGGTGAAAAGGCCGGGAAGGCCCGCGATCAGGATTGCCAAAGCCAGCGCGACAAGGCTTCCGGCTAGGTAGGCGGCATAGGGATGGAGACCGGTGCGGGCAGCGCCGCCCCGAAGTGCTGTTTCTGCGGCCATCCCCTGCCGGAAGCTGCCCACCCAGGCGCGGCGGGCAAAGCGGTAGAAGCTTTCACCCCGACGGGCGGTGTTCGGATCATCGGCACTGGCGACGTGGCGGTGGTGCACAAGGCGGTGCGCGCTGGCGTGCTGGCCGAAAAGAAGCGCCACATAAACCGCAGCGCCAAGGCGGAAAAGCGCGCGACGGGGGCGGTGGATCAGCTCGTGCGCGGCAGGGTGGCCGACCTGACCAAGCCAGAAACCGGCGGCGAAGAAGAGAAGGATGCGCTCGGGCGTGGTCAGGCCAGAGGGTCCGGCGATGCCCCAGGTGGCGACGGGCAGAAGGATCAGCGCGCCTAC
>JANMGI010000701.1:0-1792 GCA_031374565.1 Paracoccaceae bacterium
TCTCGCCCCAGACCGACGCCAACCTGATCCCGGCGCTTGAAGCGGCGACGGCGGCGGGCATCCCGGTCCTGAACGTCAACGACGCGGTGATCCCGTCGGCGGCGCATTACGTCGGCAACGTGCAGAAGGGCAACGGCGTCAACGTCGCCAACTGGTTCATTGCGAACCGCCCCGATGGCGGCAAGGTCGCAGTGATCGAGGGCCAGCCCGGCGTTTATGCTGCGGGTCAACGCACGGCGGGCTTTACCGAAACCATCACGGCGGCGGGCAAGTTCGAGGTTGTGGCGTCCGTTCCCGCGAACTGGAGCCGGGAAGAGGCGTTCAACGCGGCGGCGACGATCCTTCAGCAATATCCCGACCTGATCGGGTTTTATGCCAACAACGACGGCATGGCTTTGGGCGTGGTCGAGGCGGTGAAGGCTGCGGGCAAGCAGGATACGGTTGCGGTGTTCGGCACCGATGGCGTGTCTGATGCCTATGCCGCCGTGCGCTCGGGGGATCTGACCGGCACCGTGGACAGCTTCCCCGTCCTGACCGGTGAGATCGCGATGGAAGTGGCGCTGCGGCTGATGGCTGGGCAGGACCTGCCGCGCGTGGTGGCAACGCCGCAGGCGCTGATCACCAAGGACAACGTGGAAACCTATGCGACCACGGACATGGCTGCGCTGCGCGCGGCGCTGATGGCGCAGTAGGCGCGCACCTGCGGCCCGCCCGGCGCTCCCCAGCGGGCGGGCCGCACCCTTTCAGGACAATCATGATGACCCCCCGACTTTCCCTGACCGGCATCGACAAGTCCTACGGCGCTTTGCAGGTGCTGCATGGCGTGTCCCTGACCGTGCAGCCGGGTGAGGTGCACGGGCTTCTGGGCGAAAACGGCGCGGGCAAGTCGACACTTCTGAACATCCTGTCCGGCGTGATCCGCGCCGATACCGGGGTGATCGAAATCGACGGCAGGCCCGTCACCATCACCTCGCCGCGTGAGGCGACGGCGGCCGGGATCGCGATGATCCATCAGGAATTGCAGCAGGTGCCCGAACTGAGCGTGGCGCAGAACATCTACCTTGGCGGGGCCTTGCGGCGGATGGGTGGCCTGCTGGTCGACCGGGCCGCACAAGAGGCCGAGGCGCGGCGTCTGCTTGCGCCGCTGGACGCCAGTATCGACGTAACCGCCCCGGTGCGGTCCTTGCGCGTGGCGCAGCGCCAGATCGTGGAAATCGCCAAGGCGCTGCGGTCGAACGCGCGTATCATCGCGATGGATGAGCCGACCTCCAGTCTGACACCGAACGAATTTGAACGGCTGGTGCAGGTGGTGGCCAAGCTGGCGGCGCAGGGTGTGTCGGTGATCTACGTCAGCCACAAGATGGATGAGGTATTCCGCCTCTGCTCCACCGCCACCATCCTGCGCGACGGGAGGCTTGTGGGGCAGGTGCCGATCCCGGAAACCGGGGTGCGCCAGGTGATTGAGCTGATGGTGGGCCGTGACCTTGCCACCGCTCAGCACCACGGCTTTGCCACCGACCGCGAGGTGTTGTCGGTGCAGGGCCTGACCCGTGGCCGCGCGGTCCAAGGTGCGAGTTTCACGCTGCATGCGGGTGAAGTCCTTGGCATTGCCGGACTTGTCGGCGCGGGGCGGACGGAACTTCTGCGGCTGATCGCGGGCGTGGACCGGGCCGATGCGGGGACGGTTCTGGTGGGTGGCAAGCCCGCCGCCCCCGGCCCCCGCGCCCGCATTCGCGCCGGGTTCGGCCTTGTGCCCGAGGAACGCAAGCGCGACGGCATCATCCGCCACCGT
>JANMGI010000249.1:0-2940 GCA_031374565.1 Paracoccaceae bacterium
TCGGTGCTGGTGGCCTTGCATCCGGGGACGGTGGAGACGGGCCTCGCCCCGGCGCAGCGGGCGGGGCATCCTTCTATTGCGCCGGATGTGGCCGCAGGGAACCTGCTGCAGGTGCTGGACGGTCTGGGGCCAAAGGAAACCGGCGGGTTCTTTGACTGGCAAGGCGCGGTGGTGCCGTGGTGAGGCTGGTCCTTGTCCTGGGCGACCAGCTGACCCCTGATGTCGCGGCGCTGAAGGCGGCGGACCGGGCGCGTGACGTGGTAGTGATGGCCGAGGTGATGGGGGAGGGGACCAGCGTACCGCACCACCCGCAGAAGATTGCGCTCATCCTTGCGGCGATGCGGAAGTTTGCGGCGGGGCTGGAGGCGGACGGGTGGACGGTGGCCTACTCCCGGCTGGATGATCCAGAGAACGCGCAGTCGATCTCGGGTGAGGTGTTGCGGCGGGCGGCGGAGTTCGGGGCGTCGGAGGTTCTCGCGACCAAGCCGGGGGAGTGGCGGGTGTTGCAGGATTTGCAGGACTTGCCGGTGCCGGTGCGGGTGCTGGAGGATGATCGGTTCATCGCCTCGGAGGCAGAGTTCGCGGACTGGGCCGAGGGCCGCAAGCAGCTGCGGATGGAGTGGTTCTACCGCGACATGCGGCGCAAGACCGGGTTGATGATGGAGGGGGACCAGCCTGCGGGCGCGCAATGGAACTTCGACCACGACAACCGGAAGGCGGCGAAGGGGGACTTGTTGCGGCCCCGGCCCCGCGACTTTGCCCCGGATGCGGTGGTGGAAGAGGTGCTGTCGCTGGTGGAGGCGAAGTTCCATCATTTCGGTCAGCTTCGTCCGTTCCGCTGGGCGACGGATCGGACGGGGGCTTTGGCCGCCTTGGCGGAGTTCGTCGAGGAACGCCTGCCCCGGTTCGGCGAGGAACAGGATGCGATGCTGGAGGGGGAGGTGTTCCTGAGCCATGCTCTGCTCTCACCCTATCTGAACCTTGGACTGCTGGGGCCGCTGGAGGTGTGCCGTGCGGTCGAAGAGGCGTGGAAGGCGGGGGGGGTGCCGATTGCGGCAGCGGAGGGGTTCATCCGGCAGGTGATCGGCTGGCGGGAGTATGTGCGGGGCATCTGGGCACTGAAGGGACCTGCGTATCTGGAAGGGAACGCGCTGGGGCATTCCCGCGCGCTGCCGGGGGTCTATTGGGGGGGCGAGACGGGGATGGCCTGCATGAAGGCCGCCGTGGGGCAGACCCGCGACCTGGCCTATGCCCACCACATCCAGCGGCTGATGGTGACGGGGAATTTCGCGCTGCTGGCGGGTGTGGACCCGGCCGCAGTGCATGAGTGGTATCTGGCGGTCTATATCGACGCCTTCGAGTGGGTGGAGGCGCCGAACACGATCGGGATGAGCCAGTTTGCCGATGGGGGGGTGCTGGGGTCGAAGCCCTATGTTTCCAGCGGGGCCTATATCGACCGGATGTCGGACCACTGCGGGGGGTGCCGGTATCGGGTGAAAGAGAAGGTCGGGGAGAGGGCGTGCCCGTTCAACCTTCTCTACTGGCATTTTCTGGACCGGCACCGGGAGAGGTTCCGGTCGAACCCCCGGATGGGGCAGATGTACCGGGTCTGGGACGGGATGGCGGCGGGGCATCGGGTGGCGGTTCTGGCGGGGGCGGTGGGGGTGCTGGGACGGCTGGATCGGGGGGAAGTGGTCTGATGTGTCCACGGTGGACAAACGATGAGACTGTGGCGATTTCAAAGGGTTGGTCGCGGACGTTAGGTATTTGGTAAGGTTTGGCCAAGCCGCCAAGGATGGCGTCTGACCTGCTTATCTGCACATCTTATTGGCCCCAAAGCGTCGCGGGGAGGTGGTCTGCGGCTGGGCGGTTTTTGATTGGTCACGGTGCGAAATCGACTGTGCTGATCAAGGTTGCGGCCTTCAGCGGGATCTGCCGCTTGTCAGGCAATGTGCGGACCTGACCACGCAGGGAGACGCGCGCTCCGGGGATGGCGGCAGTGGCGGCCATGCGGTCAGCGTCACTGACCCTGCGACCGGCGCAGGCCCCTTTCTGTTCCCAGAGACCCCGAGAGATGGACCCGCCGACGACGCCGGGGATCACGTGTTCGGACACGTCATTTGGTTTGACCATTTTCTGGTAGACCAGCGTGCGGATGGCTTCTGCCATGACATCGGCAGATTCTTCGAACTCCATCTTCGCGATCTCGGGTTCCTTGCCTATGGGTTTGCCGTCCGTATTGCAATTCTTGGCGATGAACAGCCAGTCATGCACCATGTAGGCGGGCGCATAGCCCCAGGGTGAGAACCCCTTGAAGGCCTGCGCCAACCGGGGGATCGAGCCGCCGTCGGTATACATCATTTCCGGGATGATCATGTCGACAGTGGCTTCGGGATTGGTGCGGTCGAAGTTCAGTTCGTGACCGGGAACCGGGACAAAAACGAACGTGCCGTCGCCCAACGGGCCGCCATCGTCGATCCACATCAGAAAGATGCGGCCCGAAAACTTTCCAACGCTGGCGTCGTCATAGATGTTCGGGCCGCAGGCAGCGAGGGCGACGGTCAGAGCAATGAGAAATGCGCGCATGGACGGAAGACCTTTTGGAAACAATGCCCAAAATTCTGCCAGAATAGGGCGGTTTTGCAAGTAATCCGTTCTGGGAGTTAGGGCGAACCCCGACCGGCACTTTGGCGAGGCCGATGGTTCAGGGGCGCGGGCCTAGGTCCGCGACCAGCTGGGTGACCACTCCAGCGAAAGCTCTTGCCGGCAAGCATGGGCAAGGGCCAGCGACTTGGACTTCAGACTTGCGGGCGCGGCCTTGGCGCTTGTGGCGGTCGCGGCAGGCAGGTCCTTGCCGAAAGCGATCATCGCGTTGGTGATCGAATCCTTTTCGATCAGCCCCATCACACCCCAATACATCTGCCAGAAGCTTTCGAGGTC
>JANMGI010000283.1:0-5069 GCA_031374565.1 Paracoccaceae bacterium
TGGGACATGGTGACGCCGTCGCGGCTGTGCACCGTGATTGAAAACGCCGACGGTGTGCTGGTATCCACCATCGAACACATCATGGCGGCCCTGGCCGGGTTCGCTGTTCACAACGCCTTGATCGAGATTGACGGGCCGGAAGTACCGATCCTTGACGGGTCATCGGTGCCGTTCATCAAGGGGTTTCTGGCCGCTGGTCTGGACGAGCAGGACCTTCCGGTGCGCGCGGTACGCGTGCTGAAGTCGGTCGAGGTGCAGGACGGTGATGCGGTGGCACGGCTGGAACCGGCCGATATGCTGGAGATCGACTTCCGCATCGATTTTGACGACGAGGCCATCGGCGTGCAGTCCCGGGTCCTGAACATGGCCAACGGGGCCTTTGTGCGCGAATTGTCGGACAGCCGCACTTTCTGCCGCCAGTCGGACGTGGATGCGATGCGCGCGCGGGGCCTGGCCCTGGGCGGCACGCTGGAAAACGCGGTGGTGTTCGACGGCGATCAGGTGCTGTCCCCCGGTGGTTTGCGCCACGCCGATGAACCCGTGCGCCACAAGATGCTGGACGCGGTGGGTGATCTTGCGCTGGCCGGTGGGCCGATCCTGGGTCGGTATGTTGGTGAGCGGGCAGGTCATGCGCTGACGAACCGGCTGCTGCGCACGCTTTTTGCCGACCCTTCAGCCTATGCCTTTGTCGATTGCGGCCCGCGCACTCTGGGCAAGCTTCCGGGTGTCGGCGTTCACGTCGGCGATTTGCCCGCGCGCAACTAGGCCATCCTGACCGATGAAAAGTCACGAAAGGCGTTTTGCGCGCCGGATTTTTCTGTGCTAGGACGGGCCGAAGAGACGGCTAAGTTACGGGCCAAGAACAGGGCAAACCGCCCGGGCTACAGGTTGGATAGGCAAAGAATGTCAGGCAGAAGGCCCGGCGCAGGGTTCCCCAAGACGGCGCTTCTGGTTGCGATGCTGGCTGGCTGTGCGGGCGGCGGATCGAACGAGCGCGCTCTCGACAGCTACACTGCCGAAGAGATCTACAAGAAGGGCGAGCTGGAGCTTGAGACGGCGAAGAAGCCGAAAGACGCTCTGGTCTATTTCCAGGAGGTCGAGCGGCTTTATCCTTATACCGAATTTGCCAAGCGTGCGCTGATCATGCAGGCCTATACCCATCACAAGGCCAAGGAATACCCCGAAGCGCGGGACGCGGCGCAGCGGTTCCTGGACTTCTATCCCGGCGATGAAGATGCGCCCTATGCGCTGTATCTGATGGCGCTAAGCTATTACGATCAGATCGACGATGTCGGCCGCGACCAGGGTGTAACCTTCCAGGCGCTTTCAGGCATGCGCGACGTGATCGAGACCTATCCCGACAGCGAATATGCCCGCAGTGCGATCCTGAAGTTCGAGTTGGCCTTCGACCAGCTGGCGGCCAAGGAAATGGAAGTCGGGCGCTACTATCTGAAGCGCGGCAACTATGCGGCGGCGATCAACCGGTTCCGCACGGTCGTGGCGGATTTCCAGACCACGACCCATACCGCAGAAGCGCTGCACCGGCTGGTGGAATGCTACCTGGCGCTTGGCCTGACCGATGAGGCGCAGACGGCTGGCGCAATCCTGGGCTACAACTATCAGGGCTCACCGTTCTACGACGATAGCTACCGCCTGTTGAAGGGCAAGGGCCTGTCGCCGGAAGCCAAGGGCGAAGGCTGGTTGCGCACGATCTACCGTCAGATGGTGCGGGGCGAGTGGTTGTGACGCGCGTGGGCAAATTGCCCACCCTACGAGACCGCGATGCTGCGTAGCCTGGATATCCGCGATGTGCTGATCATCGACCGGCTGAGCCTTGAGCTTGGCCCCGGTCTTAACGTGCTTACGGGTGAGACGGGGGCGGGCAAGTCGATTCTGCTGGACGCGCTGGGGTTCGTGCTGGGCTGGCGGGGACGCGCGGAACTCGTGCGTGCCGGGGCCGCGCAGGGTGAGGTGACGGCGGTGTTTGATCTGCCTGCAGGTCACGCGGCGCGGTCGGTGCTGGCAGAGGCAGGGATCGAGGCCCCCGATGCTTCTGGCGACGAGCTGATCCTGCGCCGGGTGAACGCGGCAGATGGCCGCAAGACCGCCTTCGTCAACGACCGTCGCGTGTCAGGCGAGGTGTTGCGCGATCTGTCGGATCATCTGGTGGAGCTTCATGGTCAGCACGATGACCGGGGCCTTTTGAACCCGCGCGGCCACCGGGCGCTGCTGGATGAGTTCGCGGGGTTGGACCTTTCGCCGGTGCGGGTGGCCTGGGCGGCGCAGCGGGTGTCCCGGGCTGGCTTGGTCGAGGCCGAAGGGGCGCTTGCGCGTGCGGCGGCCGAGGAAGAGTTCCTGCGACACGCGGTGGCGGAACTGGACAAGCTTGATCCGCAGCAGGGTGAGGACGAGGCGCTGGATGCCCGGCGTCGGCTGATGCAAGGCGCGGGGCGGATCCGCGGGGATGTGGCGAAGGCCTTGCAGGCGCTGTCCGATGAGGGTGCCGAGGGCCGGATGCGCGATGCGCTGCGCTGGATGGACGGGGCGGCGGAAAAGGCCGAGGGGCGCTTGGACGGGGCGATGGACGCCCTGAACCGTTCGCTGATCGAGTTGGGCGAGGCGCAGGGCGGCGTGGAGCGGGCGCTGGAGGCGCTGGACTTCGATCCGGGCGAGCTGGAACGGGTCGAAGAGCGGCTGTTCGCGATCCGGGCCTTGGCGCGCAAGCACGGGGTTCTGGCGGATGATCTTGGGGGCTTTGCCGATGGGTTGCGGGCGCGGCTGGCAGCGATTGATGGGGGTGCTGCGGGGCTTGCCAAGCTGGCCAAGGCCGTGGCCGAGGCGGAAGCGGGGTATGCGGCGGCGGCGGGCAAGGTGACCAAGGCGCGTCAGGCCGCAGCCAAGCGGCTGGATGCGGCGATGGCATCGGAACTTGCCCCCTTGAAGATGGAGCGGGCGGTTTTCGCCACGGAAGTCACCGCAGGTGAGCCGGGGCCGGACGGTGTGGACGCGGTCACCTTCACAGTGGCCACCAATCCGGGAGCGCCGTCGGGGCCGCTGAACCGCATCGCCTCGGGCGGCGAACTTAGCCGCTTCCTGCTGGCGCTGAAGGTCTGCCTGACCGGCGATAGCCCCGGCCTGACGCTGATTTTCGACGAGATCGACCGGGGTGTTGGCGGGGCCACGGCGGATGCGGTCGGGCGGCGGCTGAAGGCCCTTGCCACAGGTGCGCAGGTGCTGGTCGTCACGCATTCGCCGCAGGTTGCGGCCTTTGGTGCGCGGCATTGGCGGGTGGAGAAGCGGGTCGCCAAGGGTCAGACACTGTCCACGGTGACCGGTTTGGGGGCCGAGGAACGGGTGGAAGAGATCGCCCGAATGCTTGCGGGCGATACGGTCACCGAAGCGGCGCGGGCGGCGGCGCGGGCTTTGCTGCAAGGCTGAGGCGGGTTTCAGGCCTGTCAGTGGGCAAACAGCGCGGAATTTGATGACAGTTGCGGCGTTTTTATGACAACCCATGCGCCAGACGCATGACGGGACTGCCGCGCTGCCCCTGTCATGCTGCGATGCAGCGTCCTATCCTTTAACGGTCACAGAAGGACAGGAACAATGTTGACCATACTCAAATCCTTGCTTTCACAGCGGTTCGTCCCATCCATTGCGGACCAAGAACGCGACTACTTGAACGGCTCGGTGTCGCGCTATGACCTTGAATGCCGCGAGCGCGAGATCGACAGGGGTCGCTTCCGGTCGCTTTATCCCAATCACTGATCCGCACACGTCGGCCCCGGCACCAGTTTGCCGGGGTTCATCAGATTCAATGGGTCAAGCGCCGCTTTCAACGTGCCCATGACTTGCCACCCTTCGCCGTGCTCGGCCGCCATCAGGCCGAGCTTGCCGAAGCCCACCCCGTGTTCTCCGGTGATGGTGCCGCCCAGACGCAGGGACCGTTCCGCCATCCGCTGGGCCAGCGACTTTGCCACGGCCACCTCAGCCGGGCTGGCAGGGTCGACCATCAGGATCGCGTGAAAGTTGCCGTCGCCGACATGCCCAAGGATCGGCCCCGGAATGCCTGAAGCGGCGATGTCGGCCCGCGTCTGCTCGACCGCTTCGGCCAGCCGCGAGATCGGCACGCACACATCCGTCACCACAGCCTTAGCGCCTGGGCGTGAGGCCAGGATCGCCCGATAGGCGGCGTGGCGCGCGGCCCAGAGCCTGGTGCGGTCTTCTTGGCGTTCGGCCCAGTCCAGCCCTTCGGCGCCGAACTCTGCCGCCAGATCGCGGAACCGGCTGACATCTTCGGCCAGACCCTCGGGGTGGCCATGAAATTCGACCAGCAGTTGCGGCGAGAGGGGGAGCGTGAGGCGAGAATAGGCATTGCAGGCAGCGACGGTGTCCTGGTCCAGAAACTCGATCCGGGCGGGGGTGAGACCCATCTGCATCGTGGCAATCACACAATCGACGGCAGCGGCGACGGTGGGGAAGGCGGCGACGGCGGTCATCACTGCCTCGGGTTGGCCGTGGAGCTTGAGGGTAAGCTCGGTTATCAGTCCCAGCGTGCCCTCGGAGCCGACGAAGAGCGCGGTCAGGTCGTAGCCGGCGGCGGTCTTGGGGGCGGCGGTGCCGGTGTGGATGACCGTTCCCCCGGCCAGAACCACCTCCAGTCCCCGGACATTGTCCCGCATCGTGCCGTAGCGGACGGCAGTTGTCCCCGAGGCGCGCGTGGCGGCCATGCCGCCAAGCGAAGCATTCGCCCCTGGGTCTACGGAAAACATCAGGCCGGTGGTGCGCAGCTCATGGTTCAACGCTTCGCGGGTGATGCCGGGCTGCACGCGGACGAGACGGTCTTCCGGGCGGATTTCCAGCACGGCGGCCATGTCGCGGAAATTCACTACCACGCCCCCGCGCAAAGCCAGCGCGTGCCCTTCCAGCGAGGTTCCTGCACCCCAGCCGATCAGCGGCACGCGGTGGGCCGTCGACCATGCGGCCAGTGCGGAAACTTCGGCGGCGGAAGTGGGGAAGACCACGGCATCGGGCAGGCCCGCCGTGATCAGGCTTTCGCTTTGCGCATGTTC
>JANMGI010000294.1:0-3727 GCA_031374565.1 Paracoccaceae bacterium
TTCGACGGAAAGGATTATGCGGGGTACAAGGGCGACACTTTGGCCTCGGCGCTCTTGGCCAACGACGTGCGGCTGGTGGGGCGGTCGTTCAAGTATCACCGGCCTCGGGGAGTTTTGACGGCGGGGTCGGAAGAGCCGAACGCGCTGGTCGAGGTGATCGGTGCGTCGAACCAGACACCGAACGTGCGGGCGACGGTGCAGGAGGTGTTCGAGGGGCTGGTGACCCAAAGCCAGAACCGGTTCGGGTCGCTGCGGTTCGATCTGATGGCGGTGAACGACTACCTGTCGCCGTTCCTTTCGGCGGGGTTCTACTACAAGACCTTCATGTGGCCGCGTGCGTTCTGGGAGGGGCTGTACGAGCCGCTGATCCGGCGGGCGGCGGGGCTTGGCAGCCTGTCGGGCAAGCATGACGAGGGGGTCTACGAGAAGGCCTTCGCCTTCTGTGACGTGCTGGTGATCGGGTCGGGGCCTGCGGGACTGATGGCGGCGCTGACGGCGGGGCGGGCCGGGGCGGATGTGATCCTGTGCGAGGAAAGCCATGCTTTGGGCGGGCGGCTTCTGTCGGACAGTCAGACCATCGGCGGGATGCCTGCGGGCGAATGGGTGGCGCAGGTGGTGGCTGAACTTCAAGCGCTGCCCAACGTGCGGATCATGGCGCGGACCACGGTGACGGGGGCCTATGACCACGGCACCTATGGCGCGCTGGAGCGGGTGGGGTTGCACAAACCCGCGCGTCCGAACCTGCCGCGCGAGTGTTTCTGGCGGATCGTGGCCAAGCATGCGGTGCTGGCCGCAGGGGCGCTGGAACGGGCGGTGGCGTTCGAGAACAACGACCGGCCGGGGATCATGATGGCTAGCGCTGTGCGGACTTACCTCAACCGCTATGGCGTGGTGCCGGGGAAGCGCGTGACCCTCTTCGCCAACACCGATCAGGCGCGGGGCGTGGCGCGGGAGCTGATGGCAGCGGGTGTGACCGTGGCGGCGATCATTGACCCACGCCCTGATGCCAGTAGCGTTGAGGATTGCCCGGTGCATGTGGGGGCCGAGGTTGTCGGCTCTCGCGGTAGGCTGGGGCTGGCGGGCATCCAGGTGCGCAAGGGGTCCGAGGTCATCGAGATCGAAACAGACTGTCTGGCGATGTCGGGCGGCTGGAACCCGACGATCCACCTGACCTGCCACATGAACGGTCGGCCCCGGTGGAGCGAGGAGTTGGCGGCTTTCGTGCCGATGGAGGGCGCGGTGCCGGGGCTGGTCGCGGTGGGGGCGGCGAATGGGTCGATGTCGACGCATGGGGCTTTGGTCACGGGGCATGCGGCTGGTCTGAAGGCGGTGGAGGCCCTGGGGCGGAAGGTGTCCGTAGTGGTGCCCGAGGCAGAGGATATGCCTTACCGGATCAAGGCCTTGTGGGCGGTTGAGGGGAAAGGGCGGGCCTGGCTCGACTTTGCCAATGACGTGACGACCAAGGATGTGAAGCTGGCGGCGCAGGAAGGCTTCCGGTCGGTTGAGCATATGAAGCGCTACACCACGCAAGGGATGGCGCCGGATCAGGGGAAGAACTCCAACGTGGCGGCGCTGGCGGTGCTGGCCGATGCGACGGGGCGGGGGATTGCCGAGACCGGGGTTACGACGTTCCGCCCGCCCTACGTGCCGGTGTCGATTGCCGCAACGGGGGCCGGGGGCCGGGCCGAGGGCTTCGCGCCGCAGAGGTTCCTGACCAGCGATCAGGCCAGCCGCGACCGGGGCGCGCCGATGATAGAGGCCGGGCTGTGGTACAGGCCAAGCTACTTCCCGAAGCCGGGGGAAACCACCTGGCGTGAGGCCTGCGACCGTGAGGTCAACATGGTGCGGGCTGCGGTTGGGGTCGCGGATGTCTCGACGCTGGGGAAGATTGACATTCAGGGGCGTGATGCGGGGCGGTTCCTGGACTTCGTCTATACAAACACTTTCAGCACCCTGCCGGTGGGCCGGGTCCGCTATGGCCTGATGCTGCGCGAAGACGGGCTGGTGCTGGATGACGGCACCTCGGCCCGGATGGGCGAGGGGCATTACCTGATGACCACGACGACCGCTGCGGCGGGGCTGGTGATGCGGCACATGGATTTCCTGCATCAGGCGTTCTGTGCCGATTGGCAGGTGCGATTTATCTCTGTCACCGAAAGCTGGGCGCAGTTTGCGGTGGCGGGGCCGAAAGCGCGGTCTCTGGTGAATTCGTTCCTTGAGGTGCCGGTGGAGCTGCCGTTCATGGGCGTTGCCCCGGTGCGGATCGGGGGCGTGGACGGGCGGCTTTTCCGTATCAGCTTTTCGGGCGAAGAGGGGTATGAACTGGCCGTGCCGACGCGGTATGGCGAGGCGTTGTTCCGCGATCTGGTCGCGCGGGCCGAGACGATGGGCGGCGGGCCTTACGGAATGGAGGCGCTGAACGTCCTGCGGATCGAGAAGGGCTTCATCACCCATGCCGAGATTCATGGCCGCGTGACGGCGCATGACATCGGGATGGAGAAGATGGTCAGCGCACGGAAGGACTGCATCGGCAAAGCGGCGGCGACGCGGCCCGGGATGTGGGGGCCGGAGCGCGAGCAGCTGGTCGGCCTGAAGGCGGGTGCGCCAATTTCGGCGGGGGCGCATCTTTTCGTGCTGGGCACCGAAGTGCACCGCGAGACGGATCAGGGGTATGTCACCTCGGTCTGCTGGTCAGAGACGATGGGGGCTTGGCTTGGGCTGGCATTCCTGAAGGATGGGCGGGCGCGGCTGGGCGAGAAGGTGCGGCTGGTTGACCATCTGCGCGGGCTGGATGTGATCTGCGAGGTTTGTCACCCGGTCTTCCACGATGCGGAAGGGGAGAAGCTTCGTGCCTGAACTTATCGCGAAATCCGCCCTTGAGGGGCGCAGTGTGACATTGGGCGGTGTGACTTTGGCCGAGGTCGATGTCGGGCCGATCACCAGCATCGCCGTTTTGCCCGGCGGGGCGAAGGCGGCGGCGAAGGGGCTGAAACCGCTGGGGCTGGCGATGCCGGATCCGGGGACCTTCGCAGAGAGGAAGGGCGCGCGGATCGTCTGGACAGGGCGCGATCAGGCGTTCCTTTTGAATGCGGATTGCCCGGTACTGGAGGGCGCGGCGGTGACGGACCAATCGGACGGCTGGGCGGTGCTGGGGGTCAGCGGGACCGGAGCGGTCGACGCGCTGGCGCGCTGGATACCGGTCGACCTGCGGCTGACGGCTTTCCCGGTGGGGCTGGTGATGCGTACGCAGCTGAACCACATGAACGTGGTGATCCTGCGGGTCGGGGACTACGCTTTCGAAATCATGGTCTTCCGGTCGATGGCCCGGACGGCGTGGCATGAAATCGAGGCGGCGATGCAGATGCTCGCCGCGCGCGCAGGGGTGAAATTCTAGGCGGAAAGGCGCAGGGAGAAGATTTTGTCACTGGCGTGTCATATGGCAGGAGTTTACACCTTTTCTTAATGCTAGATTAAGGAAAGGTGCATGATGGCCCCCGACGGTCAGACCCTCGCTCCGAACGTATACGACGCCGAATCCATCCCCGACGCGGCGCGGGTCGAGATCGACCGGCTGCTGTCCTCGGGTGATCTCTTTCGCTACACCGCCCCGTCCGACGCGCCCGTGGCACTGCTGGAGACCGAGTTTGCCGCACTCCTCGGGTCACGCTACGCGCTTGCGGTGTCGTCCTGTTCGGCTGCGCTGTTTTTGTCCTTGAAGGCGCTGGAT
>JANMGI010000296.1:0-3939 GCA_031374565.1 Paracoccaceae bacterium
TATCCACATCCTGATCACCGGGCCGGAAAAGCGCGCCGCGCTGGAGCGTGCGATGACGCTGACCCCGATGGAAGCACCCGTTCGGGCGGTCCTTGACAACGCAACCGTGCATTGGGCGGAGTAGCCATGACGAAATGGGCAGACTTGCAGCGGCTTCATGAGGCGAACAAGGGCCGCCATATCCTTGATCTCTTTGACGAAAGCCGGGCCGGGGAGTTCTCGGTCAAGGCCGACGGGATGCTGTTCGACTATTCCAAGACCAATATCGACGCAGGCACCCGTGCGGCGCTGTTGAAACTCGCCGAGTTCTCGGGCGTGGCCGAAAAGCGCGCGGCGATGTTCGGGGGCGTAAAGATCAACGACACCGAAGGTCGCGCTGTGCTGCATGTGGCACTGCGCGCTGGGGAGAGTGAGACGATCACAGTCGACGGCAAGGACGTGCTGCCCGAGGTGCGCCGCATCCGTGCGACCTGTGCGGCTTTCGCGCGGGACGTGCGGTCGGGGGCCTTTCAGGGGCAGGGCGGCAAGATCACCGATGTGGTGAACATCGGGATCGGCGGATCGGACCTTGGGCCTGCGATGGCTTATCTGGCGCTGCAACCCTTTGCCGATGGCCCGCGATGCCATTTTGTGTCGAACGTCGACGGCGCGCACATCCACGACACGCTGCAAGGTCTTGATCCCGCGACGACTTTGGTGATCGTCGCGTCCAAAACCTTCACCACCATCGAGACGATGACGAATGCCGATACGGCGAAACGCTGGATGGCTACGAAGGTCGCGAACCCAGCCGCACAGTTCGCTGCCGTCAGCACCGCAGGTGACAAGACCGCTGCCTATGGCATTGATGCAGCTAGGGTTTTCGGGTTCGAGGACTGGGTCGGCGGGCGCTATTCGCTGTGGGGGCCGATCGGGCTTTCGTTGATGATTGCTGTGGGGCCAAAGGCGTTCGACCAGTTTCTGGCGGGTGGCCGGGCGATGGATCAGCACTTCCTCACGGCTTCGTTTGACCAGAACATGCCGGTGATGCTGGCGCTGGTAGGCGTCTGGCACAACCAGCTTTGCGGTTATGCGACGCGAGCCGTTTTGCCCTATGATCAACGCCTTAGCCGTGTTCCTGCATATCTTCAGCAGTTGGAGATGGAATCGAATGGCAAGCGTGTGGCGGTGGACGGGTCGGACCTTACCACCAACTCCGGCCCTGTGGTCTGGGGCGAGCCGGGGACCAACGGGCAGCACGCCTTCTACCAACTTATCCACCAAGGCACGCGGGTGGTGCCATGCGAATTCCTGGTAGCACGGAAAGGGCATGAGCCGGACCTGGCGCATCAGCATCTGCTTCTGGTGTCGAACTGTCTGGCACAGGCCGAGGCTTTGCTGCGCGGCAGGTCCCTGGAGGAAGCGCGGGCGATCATGGCCAAGAAGGACGCCACGGGGGCGGAACTGGAGCGGCAGGCCCGGCATCGGGTGTTCCCGGGCAACCGGCCCTCGACCGTGCTGGCCTATGACCAGCTGACCCCCTCCGTGCTGGGCCAGATCATCGCCTTGTATGAGCATCGGGTGTTCGTGGAAGGCGTGATCCTGGGGATCAATTCCTTCGACCAGTGGGGCGTGGAATTGGGCAAGGAACTGGCGCTTGCGTTGCAGCCCGTGCTGGAGGGCAAGACCGGGACCGAGGGCAAGGATGGGTCCACGGCGGCGCTGGTAAGTTTCCTGCGCGGCTGATTTTTCTCTTCTAGAAATATCCCACGGGGGTGCGGGGGTGTGAAACCCCCGCTTCCGGCGCTTACTTCAGCGCGACGGTGACGATCACCACGACCTTGTAGTCAGGGGTGGCCAGTTTCGCCTCACCGGTGGCGCGGGCGGGGGTATGGCCTTGCGCTACCCAGGTGTCCCAGACGGAGTTCATTTCCGGGAAGGTCGCCATGTCGGCCAGCCAGATCTGGGCCGACAGGACACGGGTTTTATCGGTGCCGGCCTTGGCCAGAATCGCGTCGATGGCGGCAAGCGCCTGACGCGTCTGGTCGGCAACCGAGCCGCCGGGTTCGCCCAGCTGGCCTGCGACCCAGAGGATGCCGTTGTAGGCGACAGCCTCGGACATGCGGGGGCCGATGCCGTGACGGGTAATGTCGGTGTTCATGGGGTCTCTCCTTGAGGGCGTCGGGCGGCTGGTTAGCCGGTTCCGGGCGTGAACGGAAGCTACTTCACGCGAACGCAGTTGAACTGGTCGCCCGTGGCCCCGGAAACCCAGGTCAACCCGGTGGCCGTCACCGCGCCAAGGGCGACCACATAGCCATTGGCAAAGCGCAGGGTGTAGTTGCGGTCGTCACGGCTGACGTGCTGGATCGGGTAGGTGTCAGAGCCGTTGTTGTACGTGGTGTTGGTGAAGGTGAAGGTGTCGACCCCGCAATCCCAGCTTCCGACGAAGGCATAGGGTTCCGAAGGGCCGCTATCTTGCGTGCAGGCGGCAAGCAAAAGGCAAAGGGTCAAGGAAAGGCGGCATG
This sequence comes from Paracoccaceae bacterium, assembly GCA_031374565.1. Classification (GTDB taxonomy): domain Bacteria; phylum Pseudomonadota; class Alphaproteobacteria; order Rhodobacterales; family Rhodobacteraceae; genus Tabrizicola. The sequence goes on from JANMGI010000296.1 coordinate 2,505, forward strand.
GGGACATGGGGGCGGGCTCCGGTTGCATTTACCCAAGCGTCAACCGCGGCGCCGGTTCTGTCAATTGCCTAAGGGTATGGAGCGGGTGAAGGGAATCGAACCCTCGTCGTAAGCTTGGGAAGCTTCTGCTCTGCCATTGAGCTACACCCGCGTGGCACATGGACTAGCCATTCCTGCGTGGGAAAGCAAGCCGGTCAAGGGCGCAAATCAAGGCAAGGGGCGGGGGAAAACACGAGAGGCCCGGTGATTGCTCACGGGCCTCTGGTGGTGTTGGCTCCGGCGGTAGGGATCGAACCTACGACCAATTGATTAACAGTCAACTGCTCTACCGCTGAGCTACGCCGGAACACGCGGCGGTCTATAGCAAGGCAGGTTGGGGGCGGCAAGGGGCAAATGGCGGGAAAATGTGTGGCGGGTCAGGAGAGGGAGAAGGTGGAGTCAGGATGCAGGTTGGGGTCGCCGACTATTTGGTTTCTGGAAGCCAGATCAATGAGATGCGCAAAGACATTGCGTTCAGCGGCGGGAAGAAGATGGCGCGGGAGGTCGTGGTAGATCTGCGTGGTCAGGGCCGGTATGTGCTGCGGGCCGATGGCGAGGGCGTGCAGGATCTGCGCCTCGCGCTGGTGGCGGTGGGCGATCAGGAATTCAAGCCGTTCCGCCGGGGAGGTGACGGCCTCGCCATGGCCGGGCAGAAAACGCTGCCAGGGGCGGTCCGCAAGGCGGCGAAGCGAAGCCATGTAGGCCCCCATGTCGCCGTCGGGTGGTGCGACAATCGAGGTAGCCCAGCCCATGACATGATCGCCGGAAAAGAGCGTCTCGCCCAAAGCAAGGCAGAGGTGCCCGCCGAGATGGCCGGGAGTGTGAAGAGCGGCAAGGGTCCAGTCCGGGCCGGAGAGGCTGCTGCCATCGGACAGGCGGTGATCGGGGGTAAAGGTCAGGTCCAGCCCCTCGCCATGGTTGGGGATGCCGGGGGCGAGGCGGGTCATCAGGGCGCTGCGACCGTCCAGCGCGGTGCCGAAAGCGTAGACCGGCGCGCCGGTGGCTGCGGCAAGCTGCGGCGCAAGGGCGGAATGATCACGGTGGGCATGCGTGACGATGATGTGGCTGACCCTTTGCCCCGGTCCAAGCTGGGCTAGAAGGGCTGCCAGATGATCCGGATCATCGGGGCCTGGGTCGATCACCGCAATGTCAGACGCCCCGACCAGCCAGGTGTTGGTCCCGGTCCCGGTCAGGGGGGACGGGTTCGGGGCACGCAAGAGGCGGATCGGCGGAGAGCTGGTCATCGGGCGGTTACGCTTTCCAAGCGGGAAGGGTGCGGGTAGGATTGCAAGTTATGGCGGTCTTCCAACGTATCCTTCCCCGAGGTCTATACGGTCGCGCGGCATTGATTCTGATCGTGCCGATCATCGCCATCCAGCTGGTATTTTCCACCGAG
>JANMGI010000705.1:0-6124 GCA_031374565.1 Paracoccaceae bacterium
CAAGACCCGCGTGCTGACCGACCGCGTGGCCCGGCTGCTGCTGGGCGGGGTGGAACCGCAGCACATCCTGTGCCTGACCTACACCAAGGCCGCGGCAAGCGAGATGCAGAACCGCCTGTTCAAGCGGCTTGGCGAATGGGCAATGAAGCCCGATGCCCAGTTGCTGGAGGCGTTGCAAACCCTGGGCGAGACCGACCTTGCCCCGAAGCGCCTGTCACGCGCCCGCCAGCTGTTCGCCCGCGCCATCGAGACGCCCGGCGGCTTGCGCATCCAGACCATCCACAGCTTCTGCGCCAGCCTTCTGCGCCGCTTCCCGCTAGAGGCAGGCGTGCCCCCAGGCTTCACCGAAATGGACGACCGCGCTGCAAAACTGATGCGGGCCGAGATCGTCGAAGAGCTGGCCGACGGCCCCGCCGCCCAGGTGGTCCGCCGCCTGACCGAGGTTCAGAACGGCGAGGATTTCGGCAAGCTTATCGAGCAGGTGGCCCGCAACCGCACCTCGTTTGCCAAGCCTCTGGATGGTGCGGGGGCGCGGAAACTGTTCGGACTGCCCGCCGACTATACCTACGGAGATATTCTCGCCGATGTCTTCTTCGGAGATGAGGCTTTGTGGATGTCTGGCGTGGTCGAAGTGTTGTCTGAGGGCAGCATCACCGACGCCAAAGCAGCCACCGCGCTGCGCTCGATCAATTTCGCCAGCCCTTCTTCGGACAGCTTGGCGGTTCTGGAAGACTGGTTGCTGAACAAGGCCGGCGGCAAGGACCCGGCTCAGCACTACGCGGCCAAGATCGGTGCCTTCCCAACCAAACCCGTGCAGCCCCGGCTTGGGGATCTGATCGACCCGCTTAACAACCTGATGGCACGCGTCGAGGCCGCGCGCGTCAAGCGCATCGCCCTTGCCGCAGCCGAAAAGACCCATGCCCTGCATGACTTTGCCGCGGCCTTCCTGCCGGACTATGCCGCCCGCAAGGCCGCGCGCGGCTATCTGGACTTTGACGACCTGATCACCCGCGCGAAGTCCTTGCTGACCGATCCTTCGCTTGCGGCCTGGGTGCTCTACCGGCTTGACGGCGGCATCGACCACATCCTTGTCGATGAAGCCCAGGACACCAGCCCCGAGCAGTGGGAGCTGATCGAAGCCTTGGCCGCCGAGCTGATCGCCGGGGAAGGGGCCAATACCCGCGCCCGTACGTTGTTCGTCGTCGGTGACAAGAAGCAGTCGATCTATTCCTTCCAGGGTGCCGATGTCGCCGCCTTTGACCGGATGCGTGGCTATTTCGGCGCCCGGCTTGGCGGAGGCCCCGGACTTGCCACCAGCGCGCTTGAACACTCCTTCCGGTCTTCACCAGCGATCCTGTCGGTCGTTGACCAGACTTTTGCCGCCACCGACCCCACGGCCTTGGGCGGGGCATCGCATCACGAGGCGTTCAATGACGCGCTGCCGGGGCGCGTCGATGTCTGGCCCCTGGTAGAGAATGCTGATGCGCCAGAGCCCTCCGCCTGGGACGACCCCATCGACATCAAGCATCCAGAAGACCCGAACGTGATGCTGGCCGGTCAGATCGCCGACTGGATTTACCAACGCGTCGACGGCGGGGAACTCGCCGAACAGATTCCACAGGCAAAAGATGGAAAAGTTACCGCGCGCCCGATCCACTACGGCGACTTCCTTGTCCTCGTGCCGCGCCGCTCGGACCTCTTCCACGAGATCATCCGCGCTTGCAAGACGCGCGGCCTGCCCATCGCCGGGGCTGATCGGCTGAAGCTGGGCGGCGAGTTGGCGGTGAAGGACCTGGCAGCCCTTCTGGCCTTCCTCGACACGCCCGAGGATGACCTTTCGCTTGCAGCGGTCTTGCGTTCCCCCCTTGGCGGGTGGAGCGAGGCCGATCTTTTCCGCCTGGCCAACCCCCGCAAAGGCTATCTATGGGAAGCGCTGCGCGATCATCCCGGTCACGCAGACACCCGCGCCTTCCTTGACGACATGCGCCGCCAGGCCGACTTTCTGCGTCCCTATGATCTGATCGAGCGTGTCCTGCATCGCCATGATGGTCGGCGCAAGCTGATCGGCCGGCTTGGGCAAGAGGCCGAGGACGGCATCGACGAGTTGCTTAGCCAGGCCCTGGCCTACGAGGCGACCGAGGTTCCCAGCCTGACCGGGTTCCTTGCCTGGATGGAAACCGACGATGTCGATGTCAAGCGCCAGCTTGACGGCGAAGGTCATCGCATCCGGGTGATGACGGTCCACGGTGCCAAGGGGCTGGAAGCCGAGATCGTCATCCTGCCTGACACCTGCGACCGCCTGCCTCAGGACAAGGATCAGCTTTACCGGCTGCCCGATGGCCCGCCGGTCTGGAAGGTGAACAAGGAAGAAAGCCCAGCGCTGATCGCCGCCGAACGCACCGCGCGTCTGGCGCGCGAAGCTGCGGAGCGGTTGCGGCTTTTGTACGTGGCGATGACCCGCGCCCGCTGCTGGCTGGTGGTTGCCGGGGCGGGCACAGTGAAGCAGGACGTCTGCTGGATGAACCTGATCCGCGCCGGGGTTCAGGCTGCGGGGGCGACCGACATCAGCGACGGCATCCAGCGCCATGCCTTTGGCGACTGGCCCATGGCCGTTGACAGGGTCAACGCCACCGTCAGTCCGGCTGCGCTACCCGGCTGGGCCACCCTTCCGGCCCCCGAAGCCCCCCGCCCGCTGCAGGTCGTCTCGCCCTCCGACCTTGGCGGGCCGAAGGCGCTGGCCGGTGAACCCGTCTGGCCGGAAGCCGAGGCAAAGGCCCGCGGCACCGCGCTGCACCGGCTTCTGGAACGGCTGCCAGCACTAGACCCTGCGCTTTGGCCCGACCTTGCCGCCGGGCTGATCGACGATCCCACCCATGTGCCCGAAGCGCTGGCCAAGGCCCGGGTGGTCTTGCTTCACCCAGATCTTGGCGACCTTTTCGGCCCCGATACGCTTGCCGAAGTCGCCGTGACTGCGCCATGGGGCGTCCGCACCCTTGCGGGCAGCATCGACCGACTGATGATCGAAGCAGACCGCATTCTGATCATCGACTACAAGTCGAACGCCCTGATCCCCGACCGCCCCGAGGCGACGCCCGAAGGCATCCTGCGCCAGCTTGGCGCCTATGCCCACATGCTGGGGCAAATCTATCCGGACCGGCGGATCGAAACAGCGGTGCTCTGGACCACGGCCCCCCGCCTGATGGTGTTCGATCCCGAGATCGTGAGGCAGGCCCTGTCTCGTGCCACGATAGCTTGACGTTTCTCCCCCGCATACATAGCTTCATAGCCCGATCATTCCCGCAGGAGACAGGACCATGGGCGCTGCTACCGTCGCAGTCACGGACGCCACTTTCGACGCTGAAGTGCGTAAATCGTCGATTCCGGTCGTCGTGGATTTCTGGGCACCCTGGTGCGGCCCGTGCCTGCAGATTGGCCCGGCCCTTGAAGAGCTGGCCGCCCAATATGCGGGTCAGGTGAAGATCGTGAAGGTCAACGTCGACGAGAACCCCGACAGCCCGGCCGTTCTGGGTGTGCGCGGCATCCCGTCGATGTTCATGTTCAAGGACGGTCAGGTCGTGTCGAACAAGGTCGGCGCCGCCCCCAAGGCCGCGCTGGAAAACTGGATCAAGTCGGCGATCTGACCTCGGCTGATTGCCAATCCTTTCGACGCCCGGCTTGTCAGAAGCCGGGCGTTCTGCATTCTGGACAGATGACCAGATTGAACGTCCTCCTTCTAGGCGGCACCGGCACCATCGGCCGGGCGACCGCGCAGGCCTTGCGGGCCGAGGGGCACAGCGTCACTGGCCTGATCCGCCCCGCCGCTGACGCCAGCCATCTTCCGGGCTGCACCCTGATCCGGGGTGAGCTGACACCGGACACCCTTGCTTCGGCGATGACCGGGACCCAGGCCGTGATCTCCTGCCTGGCAAGCCGCACCGGGGCACCGAAAGACGCCTGGGCCATCGACCACGCCGCAAACTCTGCCGCGCTGAAGGCCGCTGTTGTGGCGCACGTCCGCCACTTTGTCCTGCTGTCCGCGATCTGCGTGCAAAAACCGCTTCTGGAGTTCCAGCGCGCCAAGCTTGCATTCGAGGCCGAGTTGCAGGCCGGCCCGTTGATCTGGACGATCGTGCGCCCGACCGCCTATTTCAAATCCCTCTCCGGTCAGGTGTCACGCGTGCAGCAAGGCAGGCCGTTTCTGGTTTTCGGCAATGGCAGCTTGACCTCCTGCAAGCCGATCTCGGACGCTGACCTTGGCCGCTTCCTGACGCTGTGCCTGACCGACCCGGAGAAGCGAAACCGCACCCTCCCCATCGGCGGCCCCGGCCCGGCGATCACTCCACTGGATCAGGCCGCCATGCTGGAAAGACTGACCGGCCAACCCGTCCGCATCAAACACGTCCCCGTAGCGCTGATGTCCGGGATCATCGGCCTTCTGACCGCGCTGGGCACCCTGTCCCCGCGTCTTGCCGCCAAGGCGCAACTGGCCCGCATCGGGCGCTACTACGCCACCCAGTCGATGCTGGTCTGGGATGAGGCCCGGAAAACATACTGTGCCGAAGCCACGCCCGAATTCGGCACCGACCGGCTGGAAGACCACTACGCCGCCATGCTGCGGGGCGACATTGCCGACGACCGGGGCGACCACGCCATCTTCTGACCAGCCGCAACCTGCGTCCTTTCAATCGAAATGGTTTTCCTGTATGGCCCCCGCCATCTGAGACGTGAGGCCTGCCCCCGGGGCCCGTGCGAAGGATTTGGGGGATGGGCGGCAATGGGGCCGCCATTTATCGGGGGAACCGGCAGGGGCCGGACCTCCAGAGGAAACGATACATGTTCAATGTGACCAAGAAATCGATCCAGTGGGGCAATGAAACGCTCACTCTGGAAACCGGAAAAGTTGCGCGCCAGGCCGATGGGTCGGTGATCGCGACGCTGGGTGAGACGCAAGTTATGGCCAACGTGACCTTTGCGCGCGCCGCAAAGCCGGGCCAGGACTTCTTCCCCCTGACGGTTCACTATCAGGAAAAATACTACGCAGCCGGCAAGATCCCCGGCGGCTTCTTCAAGCGTGAAGCCCGCCCGTCGGAAAAAGAGACGCTGACCTCGCGTCTGATCGACCGTCCGATCCGCCCGCTGTTCGTCGAAGGCTTCCGCAACGAAGTGCTGGTCATGGCGACCGTGCTGTCCTGCGACCTGGTCAACGACCCGGACGTCGTGGCGATGATCGCGACCTCGGCGGCGCTGACCGTGTCGGGTGTCCCGTTCATGGGCCCGATCGGTGCGGCGCGCGTCGGCTTTGTCGACGGAAAATACGTGCTGAACCCTGCGATGGACGACATGACGCAGCTGCGTCTGAAGCCCGATCAGCGGCTTGACCTTGTCATTGCAGGCACCAAAGACGCCGTGATGATGGTCGAATCCGAGGCTTACGAGCTGACGGAAGAGGAAATGCTGGGCGCGGTGGTCTTCGGCCATGAACACATGCAACCGGTGATCGACCTGATCATCGACTTTGCAGAAACCTCGGCGAAAGAGGCGTTCGATTTCAGCCCGCCCGACTTTTCGGCGCTGTATGCATCGGTCAAGAAGGCCGGCGAAAAGCAGATGCGCGCTGCCTTTGCAATCCGCGACAAGCAGGACCGCACCACCGCCATCGAAGCCGCCGTCGATGCGATCAAGGCCGCGATGAGCGACGATGACAAGACTGACGCCAACCTCTACCCGGCGATCAAGAAGCTGGAAGCAGCGGTTCTGCGCGGCGATGTCGTGAAGAACGGCACCCGGATCGACGGTCGCGACACCAAGACCGTGCGTCCGATCACCTCGGAAACCGGCATTCTGCCGCGCGCCCACGGCTCGGCCTTGTTCACCCGTGGTGAAACGCAGGGTCTGGTTGTGACCACGCTGGGCACCGGCGAAGATGAGCAGATCATCGACGCACTGAACGGCAACTATCGGTCGAACTTCATGCTGCACTACAACTTCCCCCCCTATTCGGTTGGCGAAGTGGGTCGCGTCGGTAGCCCTGGACGCCGTGAGATCGGCCATGGCAAGCTGGCATGGCGCGCGCTGCAAGCCGTCCTCCCGGCCCCGACAGACTTCCCCTACACCATCCGCGTCG
>JANMGI010000312.1:0-2663 GCA_031374565.1 Paracoccaceae bacterium
CGACCATGTCCCCCGGAACGCCCCGCCCTTGCGCAAGTTGTAGGTGACGCGGATGTTGCGGCCTTCCAGCACGGTGTCGGTCCCGACCTGCGCGGGATCGGCCTGGCCCTTGGGTTCAGAGCCAAGCAGACGGCGGGTATAGGGATGCTGCGGCGCGGTGAACAACGCCTCGGTCGGGCCTTCCTCACGCACTTCGCCGTGCTGCATGACATAGACATGGTCGGCAAACTGGCGCACGACAGTTAGGTCATGGGTGATCAGAATCACGGCCAACCCTGTTCGGTCCTTCAGTTCCTTGATTAGGTTAAGAATCTCGGCCTGCACCGTCACGTCCAGCGCGGTCGTCGGTTCATCCGCGATCAGCACATCCGGGTTGTTCGCCAGCGCCATCGCGATCATCACCCGCTGGCGCTGCCCGCCAGACAACTGGTGCGGATACTGGTTCAGCCGGGACTCCGGGTCGGGAATCTGCACGTCCTTCAACAAAGCCAAAGCCTTGGCCATCGCCTCTGCCTTGCTGATCTTGTTGTGGATGCGCAGGATTTCGGCGATCTGGCTGCCGATGGTGTAGACCGGGTTGAGGGAACTCATCGGTTCCTGAAAGATCATCGACAGCCGGTTGCCGCGCAGCCGCCGCATCTCAAGCGGCGAAAGCGTCGCCATGTTGCGCCCGGCATACAGGATCTCGGTCTTTGGGTTGACCGTCGCGCGCTTCGACAACAGCCGCATGATCGCCCGCGCCGTCACCGACTTGCCGCTGCCGGATTCCCCGACCAAAGCGATGGTCTGGCCCTTCTTCAGCGTGAAGGACACATCCTTCACCGCCTCAATCACGCCGCCGTCCACCTTGAAGCTGACCCCGATGTGGCGGGCTTCAAGCGCTATGTTGTCTTGCGTTGCCATCTCTCGCCCCCCCTCAATACGGATCAATCGCGTCGCGCAAACCATCGCCCAGCGCGTTGAAGGCGAAGACGGCCAGCAGGATGAAGCCCACGGGCGACAGGATCCACGGGTAGGACCCGATGACCGAGAAGGTCGAGGCGTCCTGCAGCATCAGCCCCCAGGAGATCAGTGGCGGCTTGACCGCAAAGCCGAGGTAGCCGAGGAAGGATTCCAGCAGCACGATGGCCGGGATGCCAAGGGTGATCGACACGATCACATGGCTGGTCACGTTCGGCAAAATGTGCCGGGTGATGATCCGCCCGTCACTGGCGCCAATCGCCTGCGCCGCCCGCACGTAATCGACCTTCGCCATGGCCATGGTCTTTGACCGGACTTCGCGGGAAAGCTGCGCCCAGCCAAGCCCCGAGATCACCAGGATGACAAAGCTGATGAACAGCGACGAAGGTGCGGTGACCGGGATCAGCGTGGTCAGAGTCAGGTAAAGCGGCAGCTGCGGGAAGGCGAGCACGATTTCCACAAAGCGCTGAAACCAAAGGTCGAACTTGCCCCCGATGTAACCCGAGGTGATGCCCAGCAGCGTCCCCGCAATGGTGATCAGCGTGATCGATGTCAGCGCGATGATCAGCGTGATCCGGCTGCCCATGATCCCGCGCGAAAGGATGTCGCGCCCCAGCTTGTCGGTCCCCAGAAGCCGCAGCGGAGTGCCGTCTGACAACCCGATGAAATGCGTGTTCACCGGGATCAGCCCAAGGAACTTGTAGTCCCACCCGTCGACGAAGAACGCCAGCGGACGGGCATTTTCCATGTCCGGTTCCATCAGCGGCTGGAAGGTGATCGGGTCCAGCTCTTCGCTTTCGGTGATGCCGTAGACGACGGGCCAAAGGGTAAAGCCGTCTTTGGTGAAAAAGCTGACGTGGTCCGGCGGCGAGAACGCGGCACCGTTGGCGTTTGGGTTCTGGGGCGAGAAGAACTCGCCGAAGATCGACACCAGGAACAGGATCGACACCAGCACCAGCCCCAGCATCCCCGGCACCGACTTGCGGAACCGCCGCCAGACCAGCGCCTTGTAGCTTTGCGAAGTGGTGGAGACTGTGGAGAGCCGGCCATCGGCGGCCTCACCTTCGTGGATCGTGGTCATTTGTCAGCTCCCACCCGGATGCGCGGGTCAAGCACAGCCAGCAGAAGATCGGCGATGATGTTGCCGATGATCAGCGTGGCCCCAAGGACAAGGAGCAGCGTCGCGGTCACATAGACATCGCCGATCGCCATCGACCCCACGATGGCCGGACCGATGGTCGCCAGGCCGAAGACGATGGCTACCTCGATCTCGCCAGTCAGCATGTAGGGCAGGACGACCCCCTGATAAGCCACCAAAGGGTGCAGCGCGTTCGGCACCGCGTGGCGCAGGATGACTGCACCTTCGCTCAGTCCCTTGGCCCGCGCGGTTTCGATATACTGGGCGTTCAGCGTGTCCAGAAGGTTCGCCCGCATCACCCGCATGTTGTAGGCCAGCCCGCCAAAAGCCGCGACCAGGATCACCGGCCAGATATGCTGGATCAGGTTCCACAGCTTGCCCCAGTTGAAGTCAAGGAACCCTTCCCAATAGGGCTGCCCGCCATAGCGTGAGGAATAGAAACTGCCGATCTCCTGCACGTTCAGCTTGAAGACCAGAACGTACATGATGATCAGCGCCAGAAGAAAGCGCGGGATCGTCATGCCCAGGAAAGAGACAAAGGACAGCACCGTATCAACCCAGGTGT
>JANMGI010000329.1:0-4210 GCA_031374565.1 Paracoccaceae bacterium
GACTTTGCCGGCCAAGTCCTTCTCGGGCGGGAACCAGCAGAAGATTGTCGTCGCACGCGAGATCGAGCAGAACCCGGCGCTCCTGCTGATCGGCCAACCGACGCGGGGGGTGGATATCGGCGCGATCGAGTTCATCCACAAACAGATCATCGCGCTCCGCGACGCCGGGGCCGCGATCCTTCTGGTCAGCGTGGAACTGGACGAGATCATGAGCCTGTCCGACCGCATCGGCGTGATGTTCGACGGAAAGCTGATGGGCTTCCGCGACCCGGAAAAGACCGACGAGCGCGAGCTGGGTCTGTTGATGGCCGGGGTGACGGGCAAGGGGGAGGCGGCATGACCCTGCACCAGCCCCCCACCCCCAGCCCCTCCCCACAGAGGGGGAGGGGAGGCGCGTCTTCCGCAACGCTTCGCACTCTGCCCAAGCGTGTTGCAGGGCACCTCCCTCCCCCCTTCGTGGGGGAGGGCTGGGGTGGGGGGGCCGCTCCTCGATCACAAGACCGGAGATCCACCTGATGGACCGTTTGCCACGCTGGGCCGATGTCGCCCTTGTCCCCTTTGTCTCGCTGCTCCTCGCCGCGGTCATTTCGGCCCTCGTGATCATCGCCATCGGGCAGGACCCGTGGGAGGCGATCACGGTGATGGTCGAAGGATCGGTGATGAACGCCTACGGCTGGGGTTATACCCTCTATTACGCCACCAGCTTCATCTTCACCGGCCTTGCGGTGACGGTGGCGTTCCATGCGGGGCTTTTCAACATCGGGGGCGAAGGGCAGGCGCAGCTGGGCGGGCTGGGGGTGGCGATGGCCCTCCTTTACATCCCCTGGCCGCACTGGACGCTGGCACTGCTGGCGGCGGCCATCGGGGCTGCGCTGTTCGGCGCTGCTTGGGCGGCGATCCCGGCTTATCTGCAAGCCAAGCGCGGCAGCCACATCGTCATCACCACGATCATGTTCAATTACATCGCCGCCAGCCTGATGATCTTCATGCTGGTCGACGTGCTGCGCCCCCCCGGCAAGATGGACCCGACCACCGCCAACTTCCCGCCCGAAGCGCATCTGCCGCGCCTGAACGAGATCCCGGGCCTCAACCTGATCTTCGACACCAAAGTTCCCGCCAACGTCACCTTCCTTATCGCGCTGGCGATGGCGGTGGTGGTCTGGGCGCTTTTGTGGCGCACCCGGCTGGGCTACCAGATCCGCGCCTTCGGCAAGTCCGAACCCGCAGCGCGCTATGCCGGGATCAATCCGACCCGCATCATCATGATCGCGATGCTGATCTCGGGCGGGCTGGCGGGCCTGATGGCGATCAACAACGTTATGGGCGAGGCGGAGCGTCTGCTGGGCAACTCGGCATCCGGCGCTGGCTTCATCGGCATCGCCGTGGCGCTGATGGGGCGGAACCATCCGGTGGGTGTGGTGCTGGCGGCGCTGCTCTTCGGGTTCCTGTTTCAGGGCGGGGCCGAGCTTGGCCTTTGGACCAAGATCCCGATTGAACTTCGCACCGTGGTGCAGGGGCTGGTGATCCTTTTCACCGGGGCGCTGGATGTGATGGTGCGGATGCTGCTGATCCGCATCTTCGCCCTCTTCCGTGGTCGCAAGCTGGAGGCCGCGTGATGGATTACGCAACCCTTCTCCAACTGCTGGACTCGACCCTGCGGCTGGCAACGCCGCTGCTTCTTGCCTGCCTTGCAGGGCTTTATTCCGAACGCGCGGGCGTCTTCGACATCGGGCTTGAAGGCAAGATGCTGGTGGCCGCGATGTGCGCGGGGGCGGTTGCCTTCTACAGCGGGTCGGCCTGGGTCGGGGCGATGGCCGGCATTGGCGGAGCGTTGATCTTTGCGGCCGTCCACGGGATCACCTCGATCACCTTCCGGGGCAACCAGCTGATCGCCGGGGTGGCGCTGAATTTCCTCGCGTCGGGTCTGACAGTTCTGACCGCGCAATCGCTGTTCGGCCAGGGGGGTCGGACCCCGCCGCTGGAAGGGGCCGCACGGTTCAAGCCGATCACTCTGCCCTTCGCCGAGGCGGTGAAGGATGTCCCCGTCTTCGGAACGCTGTATTACGAGGTGATCTCGGGCCACTCCATCCTCGTTTACCTCGCCTTCGCCATCGTCGCGCTGACGTGGTGGGTCCTTTACCGGACGCGCTATGGCCTGCGCCTGCGCGCGGTGGGGGAAAACCCGGCGGCGGTGGATACTGCCGGGGTCAGTGTCGTGGGCTTGCGGTTTTCCGCCGTGATGATCACCGGCATCCTGTGCGGGCTGGCCGGGGCCTACATGGCCACCGCCCTGCAAGCGGGCTTTGGCAAGGAGATGACGGCAGGCCGGGGCTACATTGCCCTCGCTGCCCTGATCTTCGCCAAGTGGCGGCCGATCCAGGCGATGTGGGCCTGCCTACTGTTCGGCTTCTTCCAGGCGCTGGCGCTGCGGCCCGACGTTGTAGAATCGGTGGTGCGGGTGAAGGTTCCCGTCCCCTTCCTGGACGCGCTGCCCTACCTGCTGACCGTCCTCGTGCTGGCGGGCTTTGTCGGCAAGGCGATCCCGCCCCGCGCGGGGGGTGAGCCCTATGTCAAGGAACGCTAAGCCTTTCATTCTTCGTCCAAAAATATCCCACGGGGGGTGCGGGGGGTGCGAAACCCACCGCTCCGTCCTCAGCCGAAAGCGCAGCCGATGTCAGATGCCGAAACGCTCGCCACCCTCATCCGGTCCCGCGCGGGGGATGCCCCCGTTGAACTGGGGCTGATCCTTGGCTCTGGCCTTGGCCACTTGGCCCATGCCGTGGACGGGGTCGCGATCCCCTACGCCGATCTGCCCGGATTTCCGCATGTCGGCGTGTCAGGCCACAACCCGAACCTGCACGTCGGCACGCTGGAGGGTATCCGGGTCGCGGTCTTCGGCGCGCGCGAGCATTACTACGAATCCGGCAACCCGCGTGCGATGTTGCTGCCGTTGCAGGTGCTGAAGGCCCTGGGGGCAGGCCAGCTGATCCTGACCAATGCCGCAGGCTCCATGCGCCCCGACATTCCTCCGGGCAGTGTCATGCTTCTCTCGGACCACATCAATTACAGTGGCCTGAACCCCCTGATCGGCGAGAAGACCGATGCACGCTTCGTGCCGATGACCGACGCGCATGACCCCGTCATGCGCCGGGCGCTGGAGGCCGCCGCCGTACGCGAAGGGGTCGACCTGCCCGAAGGCGTTTACTGCTGGTATTCCGGCCCGTCGTTCGAGACCCCGGCAGAGATCCGGATGCTGAAGCTGCTGGGCGGCGATGCGGTGGGCATGTCCACGGTGCCCGAGGTGATCCTTGCCCGCTTCCTTGGCCTGAAGGTTGCGGCGATTTCGACCATCACCAACATGGCCGCCGGCATGTCGGACGAACAGATCAGCCACGAGCACACCAAGGCGATGGCCCCCTTGGGTGCGGCAAAACTGGAACGCATCCTGCGCGAATTCCTGCGCGCGCGAAGGTAAGGCTACTCCGGATTTGACATCCCGGACAAAGCCGCGCAACCCTTTGATCACCCCGCCGCTTTCGCCCCGGATTGGGCCGCCTTAGATGCAGCTTTACCTTCCCATCGCCGAGGTCTCGGTCAACGGATTCCTGATCGTCGGGCTGGGCGGAATCGTGGGCTTTCTGTCGGGCATGTTTGGCGTGGGCGGCGGCTTTCTGATCACGCCCCTCCTGTTCTTCATCGGCGTCCCCCCCGCCGTGGCCGTGGCCACCGGCGCGAACCAGGTTGTTGCCTCGTCGATCTCGGGCGTGCTGGCGCAGCTGCGCCGGAAGGGCGTCGATTTCCACATGGGGACCGTCCTTCTGGTCGGAGGGATGATCGGGTCGGCCATCGGGGTCTGGGTGTTCAGCATCATGACACGGCTGGGCCAGATCGACCTTTTCGTGCAGCTGTCCTACGTCCTCTTCCTCGGACTGATCGGCGCGATGATGTTTCAGGAAAGCGTGCGCAGCTTCCTGCGGTCTCGCAGGCCGGGCGGTGCGCCGATCCGGAGAAGCCACGTCCATTCCTGGGTGCATGGCCTGCCGTTCAAGGTGAAGTTCCGCGCCAGCGGGCTTTACATCAGCGTCATCCCTCCGGCCCTGATCGGGGCATCGGTGGGCTTCCTGTCGGCGATCATGGGGGTGGGTGGCGGCTTCATCCTGGTGCCCGCGATGATCTATCTTCTGGGAATGCCAACAAAGGTGGTGATCGG
>JANMGI010000334.1:0-3200 GCA_031374565.1 Paracoccaceae bacterium
ACCGCAATGCCTGGCTGGCGGAAACCGAAGGCGACGTTGCGGCTTGCCTCATCGGCTATCCCGCCGATGAGCCCGCCCCCATCGACCCCGACACTCCACCGATCTTCGTACCGCTGCTAGAGCTTGAGGCGCTGGCCCCCGCTGCATGGTATCTGAACGTGCTGGCGACCTACGCGGCCCATCGCGGCAAGGGTCTGGGCAGCGCGCTTCTGTCAAAAGCCGATGACATCGCCCGGTCCGCAGGCTACCAGACCATCAGCCTGATCGCCGAGGACACCCACCACGACGCCCTGCGCCTTTACCGGGCCAAGGGCTTCCGGGAAGTCGCCAGCCGCCCCCTGGTCATGGGCGACTGGCAGGTCGATGCGTCAGAATGGATCCTGTTCGTGAAGCCCCTCTAGGGCCTAGTGCCCCAGGATCTGGCTCAGGAACAGTTTGGTCCGGTCGCTCTTCGGGTTGTTGAAGAACTCTTTCGGCTCGTTCTGTTCGACGATCTGGCCCTGATCCATGAAGATCACCCGGTTCGCCACCGCCTGGGCGAAGCCCATCTCGTGCGTGACGCAGATCATCGTCATGCCCTCTTGCGCCAACTGGATCATCGTATCCAGCACTTCCTTGATCATCTCCGGGTCCAAAGCGCTGGTCGGCTCGTCGAAGAGCATGATCCGCGGCTTCATGCACAGGGACCGCGCGATGGCGACACGCTGCTGCTGGCCGCCCGACAACTGACCCGGATACTTGTGCGCCTGTTCCGGGATCTTGACCTTGGACAGGAAGTACATCGCCGTTTCCTCGGCTTCCCGCTTCGGCACCTTCCTGACCCAGATCGGCGCCAGCGTCAGGTTTTCAAGGATCGTGAGGTGCGGGAACAGGTTGAAGTGCTGGAACACCATCCCGACTTCGGACCGCACCTTGTCGATGTTCTTCAGGTCATTGGTCAGTTCCGTCCCGTCCACCACGATCTGGCCCTGCTGGTGTTCTTCCAGCCGGTTGATGCAGCGGATCAGCGTCGACTTGCCCGACCCCGACGGCCCACAAATCACGATCCGCTCGCCGCGTTGCACCGTCATGTTGATGTCGCGCAGCACGTGGAACTGCCCGTACCACTTGTTCATGCCGGTGATCTGGATCGCGACTTCGTCCGTGACCTGCATTTTGGAAGCTTCAGCCATGATATGTCCTTACCGGTGGTCAGTCTTCAGCTTGCGCTCCAGGTACATCGAGTACCGGGACATGCCGAAGCAGATGAGAAAGAAGATGACGCCAACGAAGATGTAGGGCTCCCAGTAGATGCCCTTCCAATTGATGTCGGCACGAACGATTTGCGTCACGCCTTTCAGCGGGTCCATCAGTCCGACGAAGGCAACCAGCGTGGTGTCCTTGAAGAGCCCGATGAAGGTGGAAACGATCGACGGGATCGAGATCTTCAAGGCCTGCGGCAGGATGATCAGCCTTTGCGCCCGCCAGTAGTCCAGCCCCAGCGCATCTGCCGCCTCATACTGGCCGCGCGGCAGGGCAGCCAGACCACCCCGGATCACCTCGGCCAGGTAGGCTGCGGCGAAGAACGTGACCAGGATGATGACCCGCAGGATGATATCAAAGTTCGTCCCCGGCGGCAGGAAGTATTGCAGCAAAAGCGACGCGGTGAAGAGAAGCGTGATCAGCGGCACACCCCGGATGAACTCGATGAACCCCACCGACAGCGACTTCACGATCAGCATGTCCGACTGCCGCCCAAGCGCCAGCAGGATGCCGATGGGCAGTGAAAAGGTGATGCCGGTCACGCCGATCACAAGGGCCAACAGGAAGCCGCCGAACTGGTCCGAGTTGATCGACCGCAGTGCAAAGGGCAGCGCGTCTTGCAGAACACCCGCGACGGGTTCTTCAAGATAAAGCCACCACAGCACTGCGGCAACGATCCCCGCGCCCGCTGCCGGCGCAAGCCCGATCAGCGGCGAGGCAAAGCGGAAGACGACGTATAGCACGCCAAACCCCGCCATCGCCACGATTGGCACCCAGATCGACCCGCCCCAAAGCAGCCAGAAGCACAACGCGGGAAAAATCACCGTGAACCACAGCATTTTGCCCGGCTGAACCTGCGCCAGTGCGAAAAGCCCCGCCACCAACAGAAGCGCCAGTACAAAGGCAACTCCGGGTGCTGCGGCAAGCGTCAGCGTCAGCAGAAGAAAGATCGCGACGCCGCAAAGCATGATCGACAGCCTGCGCTTCTGGCCCGCGAACAGCACGGGTGCCAGCGCGCAGAACAGAAGGCCGAGGGCCGTGATCGGCCGCCACCACTGATCCGGCGGGTAGAAGCCGAAGATGAACGCCCCCCACCATTGCCGGACCATCGCCCAGCAGGCCCCGGTTGCGCCCTCGCCGGCGTTGGCGGTCACGATCTGACGGCATTCCGACAACGACGAGGCGTTCCACACCGAATTCAGCCACCAGGGCAGCGAAGCCTTGATCAGCCAGAAGATCGTCAACGCGCCAACCACGGTCAGAATGATGTTCAACGTCGAAGAAAACAGGTTCTCGCGCATCCATTTGACTGCGCCCCGTTCGGTCAGCGGCGGGGCCAGTGGCGGAAGCATCTCTGTACGGGAAAACTCGATTGCCATCTCAACGCGCCTTCAGCTGAACGGATTTGTTGTACATGTTCATCAGCGTCGAAATCGTCAGGCTGATCGTCAGATAGATAAGCATCATCAGCAACATGCACTCCAACTCGCGCCCTGTCTGGTTCAGCGTGATACCGCCCAGCGTTCCGCGCAGGTCAAGATAGCTGACCGCGATTCCCAGTGAGGTGTTCTTGGTCAGGTTCAGATACTGGCTTATCAGCGGCGGGATGATCACCCGCAAAGCCTGCGGCAGGACCACCAGGTTCATTGTCCGGCCCGGACGCAGACCCAGCGCGAACGCGGCTTCCGATTGGCCCCGGCTGATCGCCTGAATGCCCGCCCGCACGATCTCGGCGATGAAGGCCGCCGTATAAAGCGTCAGCGCGATCAGAAGCGCGGTGAAGCTGTGCGCAATCAGGATGCCGCCCTGAAAGTTGAAGCCTTTCAGCGCCGGAACTTCCAGATGGAACCCCATTGCGACCAAAAGCAAGATGATCGGGGCAAAGAGCACCAAAAGCGACTTCCACCAGGTGACCGGACGGTCGCCGGTCTCCTCTTGTGTCGCCCGGGCCGAAGCAA
>JANMGI010000337.1:0-8194 GCA_031374565.1 Paracoccaceae bacterium
GTGCTTCCGTCGCGGTCATGCCGGGGCGAAGCTCGGGGCTGTAAAGGATGCGCAAAAGCATCTCGTCCTGATCGGTCAGGAAGGCGAATTCTTCGTCATCGTTGAAGATTGAAGGCCGGGCGCGAGGACTGTCGTTTGGCAATCCCATCGCCTGCGCGATCTCTTCGTGAAAGCACGACAGGCGCAGCAGGTCCGGGTTTTCGGCCCGGATAACTGCCACCGCGTATTTGTAGGAATGGCTGTCGGACCCCGACAGACCGAAGACGTTGCAATAGGTGGTCTGCGGCATCTGGGTGATCGTCTCGATCACATCGCTGCGGATATCCAGATTCAAGTCGCGAAGCGTCGGTTCCAGGGCTTCGCGCTCGTCCTCGGACACCACGTAGACCCAGAAGTTTGGAGCACCTTCGTCGATGCCGATAGGATGCCCGGTCACTTGCGACAGCCGGTTCAGATAGCTTGCGATGCGCGCACGGTCGGTCGCCTGCTTGTCTGGCGGCACAGTCGCACCAAAGCGCACGCTGACCCGAACCGGAACGCGCCAGCGGGTCAGTGGCGTCTCTGTCTCGCCCCTGACGATGCCGGTCTTGCCCCGCGTGAACTCGTTGTAAAGCGCGATGCGCATGAAATTGTCGGTCAGGGTTTCGGCACTGACGGGAATGTCTTCTCCCGCATCGGTGCGCAACATGCCTTCCTTCAGCAGCACCTGCTGCACTTGGGCATAATAGGCGCTTGCGGCGGCGCTTTTCGCGGTGGGCGGTGCCGGAACCACTGCGGGGATGACCGGGGCGGGCACGGGAACAGTCACAGCAAGGCAACCGGACAGGCCAAGGAAGGCCCCTCCGATCAGCATCTTCCTGAGTGTGCTTGGCCGCGACATCCCCTTGCGTCAGGCCGTCGTCGCCGGGGCAGCGTGCCGCGCCTTCGCGGCCGCCAGCGTGTCGCGCAATTCCGCTTCCATCTTCACCAACTCGGCCTCTGCCGTTGCGCGGCGTGCCTTGCCTTCGTCGGCGATGGCCAGGCTTTCGTTGATCGTTGCGATCAGCGTGGCATTGGCCGACTTGACCGTGTCGATGTCGAAAACGCCCCGCTCCATCTCTTCGCGCACCACCTTGTTTGCCGCTTGCAGGTTCTCGGCATTGGCCTTCAAGAGTTCGTTCGTCAGGTCGTTCGCATCGCTGACCGCCTCGGCGGCTTCCTTCGACCGCTGGATTGTCACTGCCTGAGCCAGCTGCGTTTCCCACAGCGGC
This sequence comes from Paracoccaceae bacterium, assembly GCA_031374565.1. Taxonomy (GTDB): domain Bacteria; phylum Pseudomonadota; class Alphaproteobacteria; order Rhodobacterales; family Rhodobacteraceae; genus Tabrizicola. Next base: position 1,251 of record JANMGI010000337.1, read on the forward strand.
ACGGTGTTGACGAGCGTGGAGTTGATCTTGGTGACCAGCGACTTGTCGTTCTCTTGCACCAGGCGGATCGACGGAAGCGACTGCATCGTCACTTGCCGCGTCAGCCGCAGGTCGTAGACCCGGCGTTCCAGATCGTCGCGGGCGGCGCGAAGGTCGCGAAGCTCTTGCGCGCGGATCACCTGCTGGTCGGCGGCGGCCTTCGCCACGTCGGCCTCTTTGGCCGGAATGGAGGTGCTGTCGGTCTCGGCCAGCTTGGCCTCACCGGCGGCAATGTAAAGCGCCAGCTCATTGTAGAAGGTCAGGGTTTTTTCATACAGGATATCCAGGCTTTTGATATCCTTGAGCAACGTGTTCTCGTGGGTCAGCAGCTCGCCCGTGATCTTGTCGATCTGGCCCTGCACGTCCTCATACTTGGCGACGAATTCCGCGAAGGGCGCGGCCCGGCCCAGAAGTTTTTCCCACCAGCTGGCGTCGCGCCGCAGGTCCAGCTCATCCACTGCAAAGCCCCGGATCGTGGTGACGATCTTGCGCAGGCTGTCGCCCGCCGGACCCACATCCTTGTTCTTCACATCCTGCAGCATGGCCTGACTGATCACCTGCAATTCCGCCTGGGCGGACGACCCGAAGGAGATGATCGACTGGGTATTCGACAGGTCGACCTCGGACATCCGGTTTTTGATTGCGGCGGCCTGATCGGCGGTCGCTGTCTCCAGCGGCACCACCTCGGTCATCGGTTCAGGCAGGATCACCGCCGTCACTTTCTCGACTTCGGTCAGCAGTGCCTGGGCATCGGCTTGGACGGTCTCGGACATCGGGCTTTTCCTTACGGTCAATGATCAAATTTCAGACGGTCGCGCAGCACGGCGATTTCCACATCCAGATCGGTGCGGTTGTTCGACAGGAACAGTGTCGTCTTCTGCGCGAAGGTGGTTTCCAGATCGGTGAGCAACACCTCGAAATCGGCACGGGCACTGGTATCGCGGGTCTGGGCATAGTGATCGGCGAATTTCACCGTCGCGTCGCGGGCCCCCAGAAGGTAGACCGACATGTATTTGCGGGCCGCGGTCAGGTCACCCGGATCGGCCTCGATCGTGCGGAACAGGCCACGGGCGGCGGCAGCGAAGGTCTCGACCCGGCGCTCCAGCCCACGGTCGCCCGCCCGCAGGATCGCGTCTTGCATGGCTTTCAGATGAGCTTCGCCTTCCTCGACCACATGGGCAACACGACCGGTCTGGAAGGCATCGATCCCTTCCATCCCCTTGTCGGCCATCGCGTCCGGGCCAAAAGCACCAAGGTGAAGTGCGAGACCAACCAGAGCATAGAGGACAGGATATACAGTCCCTTGCCCTGCAATCACCCCGCCCACGGCCAACGCCGCTCCGGTCAGCACGGCCCCTGCGATCTTGCGCGGAAACGCTGGCCGACGCGCAACCTTCCGGGCGGCGTATTCAGCGTCTACCTTCAGCCCCTCACGTGTCAGCCAGGCCGAAAGCACCAGAGTCCCTCCCGCGAGCAAGCCCAAGAGCATGTCGCGCGGGCCATCGCCAAAGGCAGGAAACAGGAACAGAAAGGCCGAGAGGAACAAAAGGTTTGCCCGCCAAAGTCCCCCAACCTTGGGTGCGACACGGCCCTCGGGCGCCCCCGCCGCGGTGCGCGCAGTCTGTGGGGAATACTTGCCGCCGAACCGTTCGGCCATCAGACGCCCCCCGACCACGCCACATAAGCCACGAGGCCAACCAGCAGAAACAGCGCCAGGGTCCTCAAACCGGTTCCAGACATGGTCATCCCCTGCAACCGTCACCAACCCGGACCTTAGCGCAAGGCTGTGGGCCTTGCCAGTGAGGCCAAGGGGGAATCGGCGGCAATCTTCCCCTTTCGCCGGTCAGCACTGGGTCCGTGGCCGATGTAGTCGGCAATCACCAAAGTGCGCCTGCTTCACGCATTGAAAAGCCGAATTTGATCACTTCAGCATTTTGGAGACACGCCGATGATCGAAAACGAAGCGCCGGGGCACAAGGGTGACGAGCGGGCCTGGATCGCCCACATGGCCGGGTTACAGGCCAGTTACACGCTGCACCTCAAGCAGGACCCAAGCCGCAAGGACCCGCGCATCGAAGAGTTGCTGGCCACGCCATTGGACAATCCACCCCGGCGATCCCCGAACTGGGCGATCCCGAACGAGATCGAGATCCTTCTGGTCCAGATGAAGTTCGGTGCTGACTTGGAGGTGGCACTGGATTCCGCCTTCCTGACCGCCGAACGCATTTCGGTTCCCTCGTTTGCGGTGCTGAAGGCGCGTCGGCAAGGCTTTGGCGAAGAGGCGGACAAGCAGGCTCTGCTCGCAAAGCTCTTGCACGACACTCACAACCGGTATGCCGCCCGACGCTCTGAACGGGTCGAACGGACGTATGCCGCAAAGCGGATGGCCTGGCTTGGCGGCTGGCTGACGGTCGTGGTGATCGGCGCGATGGTGTTGCTTGGCATCGGGATCAAGGGCAGCGGCGATACCGCGCTGGGATATGCACTCTTGTCGAAATACAACATCTGCGTCACCACGTTCTTCGGCTTTCTCGGGGCCTATCTCTCGCGCCTGATCGCCTTCAAGAACGGTGCCGCGCAGCTGTCGTTCGACGACCTTGAGAACGGCTATGCCTGGCATTTCCTGTTCGTCAGGCTTCTGGTCGGCGGGTTGTCGGCACTGGTGGTCTATTTCGTGATCGCCGGTCGCCTGATCGGCGGCGAGCTTTTCCCCGATCCCGGTGGCGCGACAGCTGACGGGTTCGGGGTCCTGTGGCTGGCGTTCGAGGACGACAGCTACTCTGGCCCGACCGCGAACTTCGCCAAGTTGATCGTCTGGTGCTTTATCGCGGGGTTCTCGGAACGCTTTCTTCCCGACAGCCTGTCATCGCTGGAGGTGAAAACCAGATCGGCAGTTTAGCCCTTCTTTGGCCCGCCGGGCCTTGGGCCGGGACGTGGAGGGGTGCCATGTGGGCGGGTTGGGCGGTCAGGTGCGGCGCGGTCGGTCTTGCGGGCTGCCGGGCGGGTGGCCTTCTGCCAGGCCTCGGACAGTTGCTTCAGCCCTTCGCCGGGTTTCAGCGCCTTGCCGGCAGGTCTGGCCGAATGCTCCCCCAGTGTCTTTCCGGCGGTGGTCTTGCTTGTCGGTTTCGGGGCCAGTTTCCGGACCGGCTTCTTCACCTCGCCGGCTTCCGACGACATCCCAAGTTGCTCGCGCAGGACGCGCGGCTTCACTTCCTCGACTTCGCCCGGCTCCAGCTCATTCAGGCGGAAAGGTCCGTAGGAAATGCGGATCAGCCGGTTCACGGTCAGCCCGATATGGTTCATCGCGCGGCGTATCTCGCGGTTCTTGCCTTCGCGCAGGCCGATGGTCAGCCAGGCATTGGCACCCTGATGACGGTCGATCTTGACCTCCATCGGCTGGAAGCGGTCGCCGTCCACGGTGATCCCCTTCCGCAGCGGTTCGATCTCGGGCTCCGTCGGGTTGCCCTTTACCCGCACCCGGTACTTCCGCAGCCAGCCGGTCGAGGGAAGCTCCAGCTTCCGCTTCAGCTCACCGTCGTTGGTAAGGAGGAGCAGCCCCTCGGAGTTGAGGTCGAGCCGCCCGATCGACATCACCCGGGGCATATCCTCGGGCAGATGGTCGAACACGGTGTCGCGGCCCTTTTCGTCGGAAGCGGAGGTTACCAGCCCCTCGGGCTTGTAATACAGCCACAGCCGCGGGGGTTCAGGTTCGCCCACGGGTTCGCCCCGGACGGTGATCTTGTCCTTCGCGGTCACGTTCAGGGCGGGGGAGGTGATGGTCTTGCCGTTGACCTTGACCTCTCCCAACTCGATCAGCCGCTCCGCCTCGCGGCGCGAGGCGATGCCGGCGCGCGACAGGACCTTGGCGATGCGTTCGCCCTCGGGGGTCCCGGTCTCGGCCTTGTCCTTGGCGGGGGGCTTTTCTTTTCCGGTCATGGCCATCATCCTTCGGGCCTAGGTGGCCGGGGCGGGCAGGATAGTGATGCGGGCATGAAAGAGCAACGCGAAGGGTTCCGGTCGTTCATGGGGCTGGCGCTGGACGAGGCGCGGGCGGCGGCGGCGCGGGGCGAGGTGCCGGTGGGGGCGGTGGTCCTGCAGGGCGAGCGGGTGCTGGCCCGGGCGGGCAACCGGACGCGGGAGCTTGCCGACCCGACAGCCCATGCCGAGATGCTGGCGATCCGGGAAGCCTGCGGGGTGCTGGGGTCGGAACGGCTGATCGGCTGCGATATTTATGTGACCCTGGAACCCTGCCCGATGTGTGCCGCCGCGATCTCTGCGGCCCGGGTGGGGCGGCTTTACTTCGGGGCGGCGGACCCGAAGTCGGGCGGTGTGACGGTGGGGGCGCGGGTCTTCAGTCACCCGCAGTGCCACCACGTTCCGGAAGTCTACGACGGGATCGGGGCAGGGGAGGCGGAGAGGCTGTTGAAGGGGTTTTTTGCAGAGAAGCGCTAGGTGTCCACGGTGGACATATTCTGATAGTTATTAATTATCAATGACTTGTATTTTTTTGTTAGGGATTTGTCAAGGATTGCTTCCGGGCCGCCCCTCCAGAAGCGCGAGCGTCTTTTCGGCAGCGGCGGGCCATGTCGCGAAGTCGGAATGCAGCGGCAGGAAGGGAATGCCCTCGGCCTCCATGAAGGCGTAAAGCGCGGTCAGGGCGTCCTGGCCCTTGACCTTGCCGACATCCGACAGCGACCCCATGACGGCCTTAAGGCGCGGCCCGAAGACCTGATGAAAGGCGCGGATCACCTCGACCTCGGCACCTTCGTTGTTCAGCCGCAGGATGACCGGACCGTCGGTGGAGCCATATTGCGCCGTGACGGCGGTATTCAGGACTTCGGCGAAGTGCAGCGCGTCAAGGTTCAGCACCATGTCGAATTCATCGGGCCGGACGTTCGGCTTTTCGGTGAAAAGCGAGCTTCCCTGACCGGTCGGATTGCTTTCGGCAAGAAAGAGCGGCATCAGCGATGCGGTCCGCGCGTCTGACGACAGGGCCGCATTTAGCGCGATGTCGGCCTTGCGGTAGCGGTCCATGGCGAAGACGCGGGCGTTCGGTTCCACCATCACATAGACGACCCGGTGGCGAAGCGCCTTCAGCCGGTCGGCGTCTGACATGAAGCGGGCAAAGCCTGCCCGGTCCAGCGCCACCTTGCCCTGACGGCGAGACCGGCGGCGATGGCGGAGCCACTGGCGCAGATAGGCCAGCCGCCCATGGCCGAAGAGCCCCATGTATTCCTGCGCCTCATGCGTGCCCACATCGACAAAGAGCAGTTTGGCATCCATGGCGATGGTCCCGACCTGTGGCATCCGGCGTCGGTAGCGGCCCCGGCCGTTTGAAGTCAAGTCCGAACGCCGCCTTCGGCAAGGCCTGACCGACCTTGCGCCTGCAAACGGGGTGCAGGGTTGCAGCGAGCCGGACTATTCGGCATCTTCCCTGCAGGGTTTGGGTTGAGTGAAAAAGGCGGCACCGATGGCGAGCAGCGTGAAGAAAGCCTTCAAGACGCTTAAACTCCTGGGGCGGCGCAAGCGCTGCCTTGGACCCATTCACCGCTTTGACCGGCGGTCGGATGCGGCCGGCAATGTCACGCGCAGTGGCATCCGGGGCGGGATGCTGAAGACCTCGATCGACCAGTTTCTGGACGCACCCGGGCTGAAGGACCGGATGATCGGGTCGGAACTGCGGGTTCGCCCGGATGCGGCCAAGCGCATCTACATGAACTGGGACCTGCCCGCGTTCCTGTGGGAAGCGATCCTGACGTCGCAGACGCTGCAATCTTCGATGACGGATTACCTTGGTCCGCGGGTGCGGCTGGATGATCTTTATGTGAAATCGGTCATGGACGGGCTGAACGCCACGGCCGAGGGCTGGCACGATGACAATGTGGGCTACCGGGTCAAGGTCTTCATGGTCTTTGACACCGAGGGCAGTCCGTCCGGGACGGTGGTCGTCCCGACCGAACGTCCACACCTTTACGAGATCCGGGTCGGCGACGAAATCTCGCGATTTCTGTTCAAGCCGAAGACTGACGACCGGGAAGGTGCCGTCCGGGTGGGCTACCAGCCCGGCGACTGTCTGGTGTTCGACACCAACCTGCCGCACCGGGGCGATTATCACAGCGGCGAAGGCATCCGGTATTGCGTGGTGGCCGAGTTCATCGACCGCGACAAGGCCAACGCCCTGCGGGGTCTGGCGCCCTGCGGTCCCGGTCAGTCCTTGCACCGCATCCGCATCCCAGCGCTGTCCGGGGTGGATGTCCGCAATCACCCGTTGATTGATCCGGACATCCTGGAAGCTGACGGCGACGGCTGGCTTTACGGCTACAAATAGGCGCTGCCGCCACGATCAGATGCGGATCGGGTCCAGCACCTCTGGCTCGATCACCTCGATCCCCGGGGGCAGGCCTGCTTTCAGCACGCTTGCATCCTGGGCCAGAAGCCCGAAGGTCCGGTAGTGGCAGGGGATGACCCAGCGGAAATTGAACCATTTCCGGGCCGCCCATGCCGCGCGGTCCATGTCCATCGTGTAATGCCCGCCGCAGGACAGGATTCCGATGTCGGGCTGGTGGTATTCGGCCATCCAGGCCATGTCGGCCATGATGTCGGTATCGCCCGAGACATAGATCGTGTGGCCGTCGCCTGCGATCATGAAGCCCGCTGCATCACCTGCGGGCAACAGGCCCTTGCCGGTAAAGTCGATGCTGGCGGAATGAACCGCGTTGACCATCGTCACCTTCGCGCCGTTCAAGACCAGTGTGCCGCCTTTGCCGAAGCCCACAGTCTCGGCCAGCCCTTCGGCGTTCATCCATTCGGAAAGCTCATGGATGCAATGCACCTTGATCCCCAGCTTTTTTGCCAGCCGCGCGGCATCGGCGGCATGGTCGCCGTGGGCATGGGTCAGAAGGATG
>JANMGI010000348.1:0-2681 GCA_031374565.1 Paracoccaceae bacterium
CATCTTCGCCAACGTCTCGACCGATGCGATGCAGGTCTCGGACGTGGCTGCAAAATGGGCGCTGGACGATGCAGGCGGCAAGCCGGGTGTCGTGATCTTCACTGACAGCACCTACCAGATCGCTATCGACAAGGCCGACCGGATGAAGAAGGACATCGAGGATGCCGGCGGCACCGTCCTTGAATACGTCGATACGCCCATCGCCGAAACCTCGACCCGGATGGGCCCGCTGACCACCACCCTGTTGCAGAAGTACGGCGACAAGTGGACCCACTCGCTGGCGATCAACGACCTTTACTTCGACTTCATGGGGCCGTCGCTGGCCGCAGCTGGGATCGACGGCAAGGGCGCGCCCAAGGCGGGTTCCGCCGGGGACGGCTCGGAAGCCGCTTTCCAGCGCATCCGCACCGGTCAGTATCAGGCCGTGACCGTGGCAGAACCGCTGAATCTGCAAGGCTGGCAGCTGGTGGACGAGCTGAACCGTGCCGTCCAAGGTGAGGCGTGCTCGGGCTATATCACCGCACCGGCGCTGGTCACGGAAGAGGCACTCGCCAAGATCGAAGGCAATGCCTTCGACCCGGACAAGGGCTACCGCGAGGCTTATGCCGCGATCTGGGGCAAGTAAGCTTCCGCATATGAAAGGGGCCAGCGGAGCGTGCCGCTGGCCCCTTTTTCTTGTCCGACAGACGGTCAGTTCGTCATCAGATAGTAGCTGTTCCGCGACCCGCCCATGTTCTGCACGGTGACATAGAAGTAGCCGTCCCAGGACGGGGTCCAATCGCAGTACAGCTTGTCCGACCAGCTGACATCGTAGCAGATCACGTTGCCATTTTCGTCCGTCACCGCCACGTCCAGGTTCGCGTCACCGTCGCCGACGACGGCCACCTCGGCGTAGGAATTGCCGTAGTAGGGGATCTCCCAAACGTCAGTCTGGCCCGAGGGCAGGCGCGACAGCCATTCCACCGCTCCGCCGATGCGACCCCGGCCGGTTTCGGCCATGGCATCGTCGATCAGACCCAGAAGTGCGTCGTCATCCGCCGCCAGTTCCTTGGCCTTGGCGAACATCGCGTCCGCCGTCACCGGGGCATCGGCAGCACCTTCGTCTTCGTTGGCAGCATTGAAGAAGGTAGCCTTCGCCACAGCGCGCGGAGTGCCGTCATTCATCATCGGCGCAGGGGCTGCGGGGACCGCGGCGGGGGCGGCCTTCTTGCGCAAGCTCTCTTGGTCGCCCTCGGCAAAGGCGATCTTGGCCGGGTCAAGTGCCGCAGCCTCGGCTGACTTTACATCGACCGACGCGGCCAGCTTGGCGGCAGCCAGCACCGTCACGGCGTCACCTTGCGTGACACCAAGGGCATAAAGCTCTTGCGCAAGCCCCATGGTTGAAGCCGCGCCAGGGGCAGCGCCCTCGGCGACGGTGCCGACGTTCGTGCCGGATTTGTCCTGGGCCATTGCGGGTAGGGTCAGTGCGGCAACAGCCGTGGTGGCGAGTGCAAGGGAAAGGGCTTTAAGCGACATATGGGCCTCTATCGGTTGGCCGCCCCGGAATGGGCCGGAATGCGCGGATCATTGCAGGGGATTGCCGACTTGAGAAGGTGGCAAAATGTGACAAATTCCGTCACCTGCATCAGTTGCCGATCAGCTGGTAGCTGTTCCACTCTGCCCCTGCGTTCGTGACCTCAACCATGAAGAACCCGTTTCGCGCCGGGGTGAAGCGGCAAAGTGCCGGGTCAATCGCTGGCGGGCGGGCGCAGATCACCGCGCCGCTGTCATCGGTCACTGTCAGCCCCAGCGGACCGCCGCCATCACCGATCAGCGCGATTTCAGCCGCGACAGCGCCGGACAAAGGCACGCGCCAGTCATCCTGCGCGCTTCCGGGCAGCCCCGCCTGGGCGACGGTTGCGACAGGCAGCTTGCCCTGCGGCACCTGGGCATCAAGGTCATAGGCCAGATCCTGCAAGTTCGGGTCGTCGCTGGCCAACCCCAGCAAGACCTTCAGTGCCGCATCGCTGCCCGGGTCGGGTGGTCCGGTCCGGTCAGGTGCCGGGATTGGCAGCGGGTCACTTTCGCCAACCCGCTCCCAGCCGGGGGCAGGGCGGGTCGCGATGCCTCGGGCCAACCGGATCGCTGCCAGCAACAGGATCGGATCACCGCTGATGGTCGCCTGCCGGTAGACCCGCTGCGCGAGGACCAGTTGGGTAGCCGAGCCGGAAGTAGCCGAAACGTCAGCACTCAGGTTCGGTTCTTCAGCCAGCACGGGTGTGACGGCCAGCAAAGGGCAAAGGAACAAGGCAAATCGGCGCGACATGGTGGGGCTTTCGGTGACGTGCCCGGACCATCGCAAAGCCAAGGGTCAGGGACAAGTCAGGAAAGCTTCCCGCCCCTCTGGTTTCGCGGTAGCACACGGGACAGAGAGGTGACCCATGCGCGAGATTCTGGAACGGCTTCTGGCCTTCGACACGGTAAGTTCAAAGCCGAACATCGCGCTGATGACCTATGTGCGGGGTCTTCTGCAAGACGCGGGCCTGACGGTCACACTGATCCCCGACGCGGGCGGCGGCAAGGCCAACCTCTTCGCCTCGACCGGACCGGAAGGGGTGGGGGGCGTCATGCTGTCCGGCCACACCGACGTGGTGCCGGTGGAAGGACAGGCCTGGACCAAGCCCCCCTTCGCCCTGACCGAG
>JANMGI010000366.1:0-10982 GCA_031374565.1 Paracoccaceae bacterium
CCCGGCACGGTGATCCTCTCGCCGGTGGCAAGGCGCAGCGTGCCGTCTTCGGCAGCGCCGGTCAGAAAGTTTGTCTCGCCGACGAAGCTTGCGACAAAGCGGTTCTTGGGGTGGATGTAGATGTCGCGCGCGCTGCCAACCTGCTGGATCTTTCCAGCACTCATCACTGCGATGCGGTCGGACATGGTCAGGGCTTCTTCCTGGTCGTGGGTGACGAAGATGAAGGTGATCCCGGTTTCCAGCTGCAAGCGTTTCAATTCGATCTGCATTTCCTTGCGCAGCTTCAGATCCAGCGCGCTGAGGGGTTCGTCCAGCAAGAGCACCTTCGGTTGCGGGGCCAGTGCCCGCGCCAGCGCCACCCGCTGCTGCTGACCGCCCGAAAGCTGGCTGGTCTTGCGGCCTGCCATCGTCTCAAGTTTCACCAGCGCCAGCATCTGCGCTGTCCGTGCCTTCACTTCCGATCGGGGTTTGCCCAGCATCTCCAGCCCGAAGGAAATATTCTGCGCCACGGTCAGGTGCGGGAACAGCGCGTAGCTTTGAAACACCGTGTTCACCGGGCGCTTGTTCGGCGGCAATGTGGTGATGTCGGTGCCGTCCAGCAGGATCGTGCCATCGGTGGGCATCTCGAACCCGGCGATCAGGCGCAGAAGCGTGGTCTTGCCGCAGCCCGAGGGCCCAAGCAATGTGAAGAATTCCCCCCGCCGGATATCAACCGAAACATCGTCCAGCGCCCGCACGGCACCACTGCCTTGCCCGAATGCCTTCACGACATTCCGGGCCGAGATCACGTCATCGGCCACGGACACCCCCATACATCCCTGCTCGTTTGATCATATTGGGTGGAAACTTTCTTTCCCGACAAGCGATTCGTTCCGGTCTAGCTGGCAACCGGCGCTCTTTTCCCCGTCCACGGTGCTGCGCGCTCAAGTTCCGCGCAAAGGCTGATCAGAAGTTCATCCTGCCCGAAGGCTGCTGCAAGGTGCACCCCGATGGGCAGGCCGTTCTTCGACCAGCCCATTGGTAGGCTTGCAGCGGGTTGCCCGCTGGCATTGAAGACCGCGCAGAATGGGGAATAGGCGAAGATGCCGTCCGGCCCGATGCGGTAGCCAAGATAGTCTTCGGTATCGTGGCTGAACCGCCCGACTTTCGCCGGGGGCTCGGCCATGGTTGCCGACAGCAGGATGTCCGGCCCCCCGTCAAAGAACGCTGCCATCTGGCGGCCAAAGCTGTGAATCTCGCCCACCGCTTCCAGATACCGCGTCGGATGCAGGGTTTGCGCATAGGCCCAGGCCCCCCGGCCTACGCCTTCCACCTCATCTGCGCGTGGCGGGCGGTCGCCCAGCTTGGACCGGATCGACAGCGCGCTGCCGACGCCCACGATGTCTGTCCAGGCCCGCATCATCATCGGCACATGCGCCATGGGCCGGGACGGTTCCACCCGATGCCCTAGGGAGTCCAGCAGTGTGCCTGCCGCGCGCACTGCCTCTGCGACCTCGGGGTGGATCGGCTCGCCCGTCAGTGTCGTGTCGCAGATTGCCACCCGCAGCCGATGCGGGGGTCGCGAAATCGCCGCCGCATGGCCTTGACCCAACGCAGGTGCCACGTAGGGCGCACCCAAGTCCGGCCCCTCACACGCATCCAGCATCACCGCCGTATCGCGCACCGACCGCGTGAGGAACCCATCGATCGCCATCCCTGCCCAGCCTTCACCCGCGTAAGGCCCGTCCGGCAACCGCGCCCGGGTCGGTTTGAACCCGAAGAGCCCGCAGGATGATGCCGGTATCCGCACCGACCCGCCCCCATCTGACCCATGCGCCATGGCCACGATCCCCGCTGCCACCGCCGCCCCGGCCCCGCCCGAAGACCCGCCCGAGGTATGCTCCAGCCCCCAGGGGTTGCGCGTCGGCCCGCCGTAGACCGCGGCCTCGGTCGCCGCCCCGACACCGCCTTCGGGCGCGGTGGTGCGCCCGAACGTCACCACCCCTGTCGCCTTGATCCGGCTGAAGATGCTGGAATCGCCGGGATAAACCGTATTCGCGAACAGCCGTGAGCCATTGTGCGACGGGTAATCCTTCGCCTCGCAGCCAAGGTCCTTGATCACGAACGGCACCCCGCGGAAGGGCCCCTGCGGCAAGCCATCGGCAATCGCCGTCCGCGCAACACCTTCCTGAATCAGCACAACGGCGTTGATCGCCGGATTGCGCGCTTCGACCGCTGCCAGCGCCGCATCCAGAAGTTCGGTCGGACTGACCTCACCCGATGCCACCAGCGCTGCAAGTGCCGTCGCGTCCGCCGCGCCAAGATCGCCAATCATCTGCTTTCCCCTGTCTGCCGGGGTCAGCCTGCGCGGTCTTGACCGCCTGCGTCATGTCCGCCCGCGACATTGCCTGCCGCTATCGGCGCAAGACCTGGGCCAGCACGTCCCGCAAGGTTTCCGGCAGGATCGGCTTGGGCAGGAATCCGTCCAGCGCCGCGCGCAACGCATCATCGCTGCGGATCGCCAGCACATCCGCAGTCATCGCCACCACGGGTATTCGCCGACCATAGGCCGCCCTGATCCGGCGCAATGTCTCGCTGCCGTCCATACCCGGCATCATCAGGTCAAGAAGCACTGCGTCGATGCCGCCTGCTTCCAGCAGGGCCAATGCCTCGACACCGCTTGTCGCTTCGATCACCCGCGCACCCGACGCGATCAGCAGCTGTGCCGCGACCAGACGGTTGGTCGCGATGTCGTCCACCACCAGGATGGTGCAGTTCTGAAAATCGCTGGGTCCGGGCCGCTCTGCCGCAGCCTCTCCTTCGGGGGCCTGCACCGAAAGCCGGAAGGTCGCGCCCTGCACGGCGGGCAGGATCACCAGGTCGCCGCCCATCTGCCGCGCCACGGCCCGGCTGATCGACAGGCCCAGCCCGACACCCGGAGTGTCGCTTGAAGCCCGGAAGAAGGGTTCGAACACCTGCTCTTGCAACGCTGCGGGGATGCCCTTGCCCTGATCCGCCACGTCGATCATCAGCCGACCCCGCGCATACCGCACATGCACTGCCACTGGGCCGCGTGACGAATGCTTCAGCGCGTTGCCGATCACATTGCCCAGACACTGCCGCACCCGCTGGCTGTCGATCACCAGCACCGCTGGCACCTCGCGGTCGATGGTCACGACCAGCTGACGGCTCTGGTTGTGCGCCTGCAATTCGAAGACCAGCAGGCTGGCCGACAGTTCTGATCTGACCACCACCGGACGGGGTGTGACCGCCACACGCCCCTCGGTCAGGGCGGAATAGTCCACCGCGTCATCCAGCATCACGGCAAGATCGCGGGCGGAAGTGACGACCGTCCGCAGCCGCTGCCTCGATGGGCCGGTTGCTGCTGCGGCTTCGATCTCACCCAGGCCGATCACCGCGTTCAGGGGCGTGCGCAGCTCATGGCTGATCTGGGCCAGAAACCTCCCCTTCGCCACGTTCGCCGCGCGTGCCGCCGAAGTCGCCTCGGATCCCGCCCGATGCAGCCGGTTGTTCGAGATCATAGCAGTCGCGGCATACCCGATGCCGGCAAGGGCTGTCGTGGTCGAAATCGCAAATCCAAGCAGGTTGCCCTCACTTAGCCAGTGCACTGTGTTGAAGCCCAGGACCACGACCGCAACCGTGGCCATACCGACGATCCCCAAGGTAAGGTGAATCGAGCGGACCGAGCATAGGTGCAGAAGCGAGCCCATCACGATTCCGACGGCGATTGCCTTGGCGTAGGGGTCATCCTGCATCCAGACCATCCCTGCCGCCGAGATCAGCGAGGCCTCCATCGGCACCAGAGTCAGCAGAAAAAGCCAGTAGCGCCGGGGTGACCGGGCAGGGTCCAACCCCTGTAGCAAGCGCTGGGCACTGAACTCGCCCACGACCTCGATGGCGAAAAGCATGCCCATGATCCAGGGCGAAACGTAAATCCCGCAGATCGAATAGGCCAAGGCGACCAGCACCATCCGCATGACGAATTCGCCACGGATGATGCGGTACTGCCGAGCCAGCTCATCGCGCAGTCGTTCCCCATCGGCTTTTGACATCGCGGGGGAAGGGAACATCTCGCACGTGCACCGAACGGTTGAAGGACTGTCTCAATAGTAGCGTCAAGGCTGAGCCCCCGGTCAAGGCCCCGGTGTATCATCGATCGTTACATCCTGCCGCAGCGTGCCATCCTTGCCGAAGATCAGGATGTGATCATCGGTGGTCACGACGGCGATCCAGCCGGTTCCGAAGGTGACCGCGGCGGCGGTCTTGCCGTCCGGCAGCACCAGGGTGTCCGGAACCTTTGGGGCTACGGCCGTGAACGCCTGCGGCATCCGGGTGACAATCAGCCCGACCACGGTTATGACACCGCCGATCATCGTCAGGGTCAGGACGATGACCAGCCATTTCAGAAGCCGCAGGCTGGGCGGCAGGGCCGCATCGGGGGCGTCAGCAGTGACAGGATCGGGCAGGGCAGGATCAGGCATGGACGGGCCTTTCGAGGACGAGGACGGCGGCGAGGTCAACGGCGGGACGCTTGCCGTCACGATCCGCCCGGACGCTCCCAGCCGCCTTGATAAGGCCCTTGCCGCCGCCGTGCCAGAGGCTGCGGCGCTGTCGCGGTCGCGGCTGATGCGTATGATCGCCGAGGGCGCGGTGACCCTTGACGGCGTCGCGGTCACCAACCTCAAGGCGAAGGTGGTCGAGGCTGAGGTCTATGTCCTCCGGCTTGACCCGGCCGCCGAGGTCGCGACCCTGCCCGAGGACATCCCCTTGTCGGTGATCTGGGAGGACGGTGATCTGATCGTCATCGACAAGCCTGCGGGGATGGTCGTGCACCCTGCACCCGGCTCGCCTTCGGGAACCCTGGTGAACGCGCTTTTGCATCACTGCGGCGATTCTCTGTCTGGGATCGGGGGGGAACGGCGGCCGGGGATCGTCCACCGGATCGACAAGGACACGACGGGCCTTCTGGTGGTCGCAAAGTCAGACCGGGCGCATCATGGGCTGGCCCGACAGTTCGAGGATCATTCCGTCACCCGCCATTACCGGGCGGTGGTCAATGGCGTGCCCTCCAGCGCCGACCCCCGGCTGCGGGGTCTGAAGGGCGTCACCTTCGAGGCGGGTGGAATCCTGCGGATCGCGACCAACCTTGCCCGGCACAAGACCGACCGGCAGCGGCAGGCGGTGGTGTGGGAGCAGGGCCGCCACGCCGTCACGCGGGTGCGGGTCGAGGAGGGGTTCCTGGGCCAGGCGGCGCTGGTCGATTGCTGGCTGGAGACGGGGCGCACGCATCAGATCCGGGTCCACCTTGGCTATGGCGGCCACGGGCTGGTGGGGGACCCGACCTACGGCGGCCGCAGAAAGCTTGGCGCGGCGCTGGGGCAGGGGGCCGAGATCGGGAACGCGTTCCCAAGGCAGGCCCTGCACGCCGCCAGCCTTGGGTTCGATCATCCGGTGACCGGGGAAAGGCTGGAGTTCTCGTCCCCCCTTCCGGACGACATGGCCGGGCTTATCGCGGCTTTGCGGGGGAAGTAGGCGAAAGTGTCCACGGTGGACATTTCCGATATTTCGTTTGGAAACAGTGACATGCTCGCGGGCGTTAAGGATTTGGTAAGATGTGTGCCGAAAGGCGCACCCCCAAATTTCTTCAGCAAGAAATTTGTCAAATCCCTTACTTAAGGGATTTCCGTCCTCTATAGTGCAAGTCGCACGGGCCATCCAAGGCCCCCGGAGTGCGCTTCATGTCCGAGAGTGTAACCGCCTGCTGACGTCATCCGCCCCCTGACCAGACCGCAAAGTCCGGGGGGCCGACAGATGACATGAACGACCGACGAAGCGCCTCTGCCTTCGTCCGGTCCGGCATGGCGATAGACTTCGGACTTACCCACATGAACATCTCACGGACCGAGCAGCGGGTGCTGCACGTCCTTGCCCTTGGCGGGCGCATCGACCATTCCCGCAGCCACGGGACCAAGATCAACGACATCCTTTGTGTCACGCGCGACGGGCTTGTCCTGTCCAATTGCACCTTGGGGGTGTTTCAGCGATTGCGGCGCAAGCGGCTGATCGCATCGGAAGGTGGCGGTCCATACCGCATCTCGCGGCTTGGGCGGCTGTCCGTCCGGGCACAGGTGGACAACCAGGGCTGAACCAAGCACGGCCCGCATACCCTGCGGGCCTTGCGCACAGTCACCGCGTCAGTTGCTGACCCAGGCGGCGGGGCTGTCGAGGACCTGTTCGACCTTGCATCCCTTGCCGCCCTGGCTTTTGCAGAACTTCAGGGCCTTCTTCTTGGCCTGCGAACCGTCCTTGCCCCAATCGGAATGCAGGGTGCCGCTTTTGTCCACCGCGATGGCGATGGCACCGTTCACCACGCCGGTCGCGATCCGGCAGTCGCGGAAGCCCGAGGACTGGCATTGAGCGATAGCCCCGTTGTCCGCTTCGGCTTGGCTGGTCGCGTTGACATACCACGAATAGGTGGGGGCGCCATTTGCGTCCTGCGCCCAGACCAGCGTGGCGTACTGATCGGCCCAATAGCCGCCCGGATCACCGCCTCCGTCGTTGTAGCCCGCATCGTTGCCGCCATTATCCTCGCCGACATATTCGCAGAGCGGGGTCTGGACGCCGTTAGTGTTGTCTATGCCGATCAGCACCTCGCCGGGGCCCGGGCCGTTGCAGGGATAGTAGGCGAAGGCAGGCGATGCCATTGCAAGGGCCAGCCCAACGGCTGCGCCCAGCCGACGACCCGAGCCAAGAGAGAGGAAGGAAAACATGGCATCTGTCCCGATAAAACTGCTGATGGGCAGAGCCATAGCCGCAAACGCGGGGTCTGTCGGGTAGGGAAGACCCTATCCAAGGCCGCCCCCCAAGCCTGCGTCCAAGCGTGCCTTCGCCACTGTGCAAGTGCAGCATATTGTCACGAGCGTGTGAGAAGCGTAGGGTTCACTACCGCCGACTCAGTGTCGGTATCGGCAATCGGAGCCAAAGCGCACCCCTCCTGCCAGGGGGGCCGGACCAGACGACCCGTGCGAAATCGCGTGATCTGATGTTTCGGACAGGCCGACCCTTAACCTCTCCATCAGCATCACGTTCAACACCCAAGGGTGACCCATGATATACGATCCGGTTCCGCGTGTGGACCAGCCTGTTCTGCCCCTGTTCGACGAAGAGGCGCTGGACATCGCCGACTATCTGAAGGCGGAACCCGCCGAGGATGACATCCACACCGACGAGACCCACAAGCACGGCGTTGCCGCCTTGACCCTGGGTGCGATCGGGGTGGTTTACGGCGACATCGGAACCTCGCCAATCTATGCCTTCCGTGAGGCGCTGAAAGCCACGGGTGCGGCAGTTCCAGGGGCGCCAGAGGTGCTGGGCATCCTGTCGCTGCTGATCTGGACGCTGATCCTGATTGTCACGGTAAAATACGTCTTCGTCCTTTTGCGCGCCGACAACCGGGGCGAGGGTGGCATCCTGTCGCTGTACACGCTGGTGCGGCTGGCGTCGGGCAAGCGGTCGATCCCGGTGCTGCTTCTGGCGCTTGCCGGGGCGGCGCTGTTTGCGGGGGATGCGGCGATCACCCCGGCGATTTCGGTTCTGTCGGCGGTCGAGGGGTTGGGGCTGATCCTGCCTTCACTGTCGGCCTATATCCTGCCGGTCACGCTGGGCATTCTGGTGGCCCTCTTCATGGTGCAGCGGCGCGGCACGGCCAGCGTGGCAACCTTGTTCGGGCCGGTCTGTGTGGTCTGGTTCGTGGTGATTGCCGGCCTTGGCCTGTGGCACATCGCGGATCAGCCTTCGGTGCTGGCTGCCTTCAACCCGGTCTGGGGGGTGAGTTTCCTTTTGCACCACACCGGCGTGGCTTTCGTTGTCCTTGGCGCGGTCTTCCTGGCCGTGACCGGGGGCGAGGCGCTGTATGCCGATCTGGGCCATTTCGGGCGGCGGCCGATCATCCTTGCCTGGTTCATGCTGGTCCTTCCCGCGCTGGTGCTGAACTATCTGGGGCAGGGGGCGATGGTGCTGGCTGCCCCTGGGAAGGCGGAGGATTCCTTCTTCGCCATGGCACCCGAGGCGATGCTGCCGGTCCTGGTGGCGCTGGCCACGGCGGCGACAGTGATTGCCAGCCAGGCCGTGATCACCGGGGCGTTTTCGATGGCGCGGGGGGCGATCCAGCTGGGATTCCTGCCGCGCCTGCGCATCCTGCACACGGCAGAAGGCCAAAGCGGGCAGATCTACATCGGTGCGGTGAACTGGCTGCTCTTGGGCGGCGTGCTCTGGCTGGTCGTGGCTTTCGGATCGTCGGGCGCGCTGGCCTCGGCCTACGGGATCGCAGTCACGGGAACGATGGTGCTGACGACGCTTCTGGGGGCGCTATACCTTGTGCGCAGCGGACGGATGCGGGCACCGATGGCAGCCCTTGCCGTTGCGCCGATCCTGTCGGTAGAGCTGGTATTCCTGGCCTCGAACCTGGCGAAGATCGGCGACGGCGGCTATGTGCCCGTGGTGGTTGCAGGCGTTGTCGGGCTGGTGATGTGGGCCTGGTGGCGGGGCACGCAGGCGGTGAAAACCCGGGTGGGCAAGCTGGCGGTATCCGTTCCAAGCGTGGTGCGGATGATGCGGAACTCCAGCGTCAACGTCATTCCCGGCACGGCGTTCTTCCTGACCGGCGACCCGGAGATCACGCCCTCGGCGCTTTTGCACAACATCAAGCACAACCGGGTGCTGCACGAGCAGACGGTGCTGCTGACGGTGGAGACGTTGCGGGTGCCCTTTGCGACCGCCGACGAACGGGCAACGGTCGAGCCTTTGGGCGGCTGCTTTGTCCGGCTGATCCTGCGGTTCGGCTTCATGGAGACGCCTAACGTCAGCCGGGCCATGGCCCATGCGCGGGCGGCGGGGCTTAAGTTCGACGTGATGGCCTCGACCTTCTTTCTGGGCCGGAGGCGGGCGGTGGCGACGGGGCAAGGGCTGGAACTGGCGATGGACAAGCTTTACGTCGGCCTCAGCCGGATTGCGGCCGACCCGACGGACTTTTACCACCTGCCGCGCGACCGGGTGGTGGAACTGGGTGAGAGGGTGGCGATCTGACACTGTCGGGCGGGTTTCCTGACATTCGCGTGTGTCGGTTGTCACAACCCTTCACGCGCGCCGGAGGGAGCCACACCTGACGTTAAACGTTTGGTGCTAGATGACGCTTGCACCGGGATTGTGGTTACTTTAGGTTATCGCATTCCCGGGGGCGCTGACGCACCGGGCAAACCAGGGGGCAAAGATGAGCACCTACACGAACCTACCCGCACCAAGCCCGGAACAAGGCTTGAACCGCTACATGCAGGACATCCGCAAGTTTCCCCTGCTGGAGCCGGAACAGGAATACATGCTGGCCAAGCGCTGGGTCGACCATCAGGACAGCACCGCTGCGCACCAGATGGTCACCAGCCACCTGCGGCTGGCGGCCAAGATCGCGATGGGCTATCGGGGCTACGGGCTGCCGCAGGCCGAGGTGATCAGTGAGGCCAACGTCGGCCTGATGCAGGCGGTCAAGCGGTTCGACCCGGAAAAAGGCTTCCGGCTGGCCACTTACGCGATGTGGTGGATCCGCGCGTCGATCCAGGAATACATCCTGCGGTCGTGGTCGCTGGTGAAGCTGGGCACGACATCCGCGCAGAAAAAGCTGTTTTTCAACCTGCGCAAGGCCAAGGCCAAGGTCGGCGCGCTGGAGGAAGGCGACCTGCGCCCGGAAAACGTGGCCCGGATCGCTATCGATCTGAACGTGACCGAAGCCGAAGTGGTGGACATGAACCGCCGCCTGTCCGGGTCGGACGCCTCGCTGAACGCGACGGTGGGGTCGGACGGCGACAGCTCGACGCAGTGGCAGGACTGGCTGGAAGACGAAGACAGCGATCAGGCCCAGCACTACGCCGAGAAGGACGAACTTGACACCCGCCGCGCGCTTCTGGTGCAGGCGATGTCTGTGCTGAATGACCGCGAAAAGGACGTGCTGATGCAGCGCCGCCTGGCCGAAGACCCGGTCACGCTGGAAGAGCTGTCGGAAAGCTATGGCGTCAGCCGTGAGCGTATCCGCCAGATCGAGGTGCGCGCGTTCGAGAAACTTCAGGCCAAGATGCGCGAACTGGCCCGCGGCAAGGGTATGGCGATCCCGGCCTGAAGCCGTCACTGTAAGGAAATGGGGCCGTGACCACGCGTCACGGCCTTTTCGTTTGCCGAAGGCCCAGTGGAGCGTTAGGAGAACGCGCATGAGAATGATCGATACCGTCATCAAGCCCATGCACCCCGAGGGCTACAAGTTCGTCGCGGCCTTTGCTGTCGTGACCCTGCTTCTGTTCTGGCTGTGGGAGCCGCTGGGGTGGGCAGGCCTGGGCCTGACCATCTGGTGCTACTACTTCTTCCGCGACCCCAAACGGTCGGTGCCGGAAAACGCAGGCCTGCTGGTCAGCCCTGCCGATGGGATGGTCAGCCTGATCGAACGCGCGGTGCCCCCGGCTGATCTGGGGCTAGGGCCCGAGGCGCTGGTCCGGGTTTCCGTGTTCATGTCGGTCTTCAACTGCCACGTGAACCGTGCCCCCATCGCCGGGCGCGTGACGGCGGTGGCCTACCGGCCGGGCAAGTTCTTCAATGCCTCGCTGGACAAGGCGTCGGAAGAAAACGAACGCAACGCCCTTGCCATCGAGATGGCGGACGGTCGCAAGATTGCCGTGGTGCAGATCGCGGGTCTGGTCGCGCGGCGCATTGTCTGCTGGAAAAAGCCGGGCGACACATTGCGCACCGGCGAACGTTTTGGCCTGATCCGCTTTGGCAGCCGTCTGGACGTCTACCTGCCCGAGGGCGTGCATCCGCAAGTGGCGCTTGGCCAGACGATGATCGCCGGAGAATCGGTGATCGCGTTTATCGGGCAGGATGCCCCGGCCCGCGTCTCGCGGGTGGAATAGCGCATGGCCCGCAAGCCCGCCGACGCCCCGCGTGAG
>JANMGI010000368.1:0-7071 GCA_031374565.1 Paracoccaceae bacterium
CTGAAAATCTGCGCCGCCCTGTCCGGCGACACCACTGTCCACGAAGGCGAGGAGGTCGGCCTGACCTTCGCCCCCGCCGACGCCCATGTTTTCGACACCCAAGGCCGCGTGATGCGGCGGCGGCAGGCCCCGGCTCTTGCAGCTTAGGGCAAGCCTCGCCGCCTGAAACCGAAGGAGAACCCGATGCGGATTGTAACCTCAGGCATCGGCCTGCGGGCCGGTCACATCTTGACCACGCTTAAGCAGGAAATGCCCGAAGCCGAGATCGTCGGCTACTACGACCCCCAGCCGACCCACCTCGAGATGATCGGCACCGATACCCCGCGCTACCCCACCGTCGAAGCAATGCTGTCGGACGCCAAACCCGACCTCTACTGCGTCTTCTCGCCGAACGTCTTCCACCTCGACCAGATCCGTCTTGGCCTTGAAGCAGGCGTCCAGGTCTTCACCGAAAAACCCGTCGTCGTCTCCATCGAGGAAACCCTCGAACTCGCCCGCCTCCTTGCGAAAAACGGCGGGGTGAACCGCGCCATGGTCGGCCTCGTCCTGCGCTATTCGCAGCACATGACCGACCTCCGCTCCGCCATGGCGCAGGGCTGGCTGGGCGACATCACCAGCCTTGAGGCCAACGAACACATCGCCCCCTACCACGGCGCCTTCTTCATGCGCGACTGGCGGCGGAGGACCGACCTTGCCGGCGGCTTCATGCTGGAAAAATGCTGTCACGACCTCGACATCTACAACATGGTCACCGGCTCCCGCCCCGCCCGCGTCGCCAGCTTCGGCGGCCGCAAATCCTTCGTCCCGCAGAACGCGCCCAAATCCAACGCCGAGGCCGAAATCTTCCACGTCAAGAAATCCGTCTGGGAAGCAAGCGACGATCCCTTCAATTCCGACGGCGACATCATCGACTACCAGACCGCAATCCTGCAATACGAGACCGGCGCTTCCCTCGCCTTCCACACCAACCTCAACACCCCCGACGAACACCGCCGGTTCTGTGTGATGGGCACTCATGGCATGGCCGAGGGCGATTTCGTCCGCGGTTTCCTGAAGGTCACCGCCCGCGACGGCCGTACTCTGGCCGACCACGACTACACGAAAGGCACCGCGATGAAGGGCGCGCATTACGGCGCGGACCAGCTGATGTGCCGCGACATCACAGCCTTTCTGCGCGGGCAGACCGAAAGCCTCCCGGTGTCGATCCTCGACGCAATGGAGGCCGGTATCGCCGCCCTCGCCCTCGATCAGGCCCGCACCACGGGGCAGGTCGTCGACCTTACCGCGACCTGGGCCGAACTCGACGCGCACGGCCTACGGAAATGACCAGCCCAGCCTTTCATACTGGCCCAAATATCCCCGCCGGAGGCTCCCCCATCGCCCTCCCAGCTGCCGCTCACACGTCGCGCGCCACCCGTACGACCCCACCCTTTCATCTTTGCCCAAATATCCCCGCCGGACGCTCCGCACTCGCCATCCGCGCCACCGCAACCCACCCGCGCACCCCTGACCCCAAGCGCCTCCCCTCCCCCTCCGCGGGGAGGGGCCGGGGGTGGGGGGCCATCGGAGGCCACCGATGACCGCCCCTTCTCCCACCGCAGGCCACCATATGGCCCACGAAATCGCCGAGGCCCCGCGGGTCTTCGCCACGTCCGTAGCCCAACCCGTTGCCTTGCCCGACCTCAAGAACCTCCGGGCGATCTACACCGTCGCCCGCGGCTCCTCCGACGCGGCCGCCAACATCCTTTCCTATGAGATCATGCGCGAAACAGGTCTCCCGGTGACCTCACTCCCACCGTCGATCTTTTCCCTCGGTCGGGGCGTCAGGCTCACCGAAACCGCCGTCCTCGTCGTCTCGCAATCCGGTGCCTCCGACGATCTCGTCCGCTCTGCCCGCGGCGCGAAAGCGATGGGCGCCACCGTTCTTGCCTTGACGAACGCCCCCGGCAGCCCGGTCGAGGCCGAAGCCGACACCACCCTCCGCATCGGCGCGGGTACCGAACTGGCCGTCCCCGCCACCAAGTCCGTCATCGGCGCCATCGCCGCAGGCATGGCCCTCGTCTCGGCGCTCGCCACAGGCTACGCTTCCCGCGCCGCGACATCCGCCACAGCCATCGCCGCCCTGCACGGAAAAGTGCTTCCCCAGACCCGCGCCATTCTCGCGGCCCTCCTCCGCGCCTCGCATGTCTACGTCATCGGGCGCGACACCGGCTTTGGCGCGGCGCAGGAGCTTGCCCTCAAGCTCAAGGAATGTTGCGCCCTCCACGCCGAGGCTTACTCCTCCTCCGAAGTCCTCCACGGCCCCTTGCAACTCGTCACCAACCCCCTTCTGATCCTGATCCTCGACACCGAAGCGCCCGAAGTGCAGCCCAGCCTCGACACCGCCGAAGCCCGTTTCCGCACCGCCGGTGGCACCGTCTTCCGCCTCCGGCCCTCCGACGCTGGGGCCACCACCCTCACCCCAGCCGCCGCCGCAGCTGCCCTCCTCATCCTCACCTATCCCCTGGTCCTTGAAGCCGCCCTAGCGCTCGGCCACGACCCCGACCGCCCGACGACGCTGGCCAAAGTGACGCAAACCCGATGACCCGCACCCAACCTTTCCCTTCGCCCAATATCCCCCCGGAGGCACTCCAAGCCGGGTGCGCGCCCTTAGCGCGCAGAGGCGAGACAAACGGTGCGCGCCGCAGGCGCTCGACTTGAAACCCGCCGAAACCCACAATCCCGACCCGTCCCGGCCGGGTACCACGCCCATCCCAGGCTCCCCCCTCTCCCCGCCCTCGGGGGGAAGGAGGGGGAGAGCGGCGTCCCGACAAGGAAGTCCCAGATGACCGACCTCACCCGCCACCTCACCTTCCGCGAAGTCCTCGCCCAGCCCGCGATCTGGCGCGACTGGGGTGCGCAACTGCCCGTGGCTGACCTGCGCCAATGGATCGCCGCCACCTGCGCCACCGAGGTCTGGTTCTGCGGCGCAGGCACCTCGGCCTACATCGGCGACATCCTCGCCGCAGGACTAGAGGGTCAATCCGGCCTCCGCTTCCGCTCGGTCCCGACGACCGACATCGTCGCCCGCCCGCCCGCCTACCTGACCGGCCAACCCAAACTCATCGTCAGCTTCGGCCGCTCCGGCAACTCGACCGAATCTCTCGGCCTCCTCGACGCAGCTGACGCCCTCGCCCCGACCTGGCCCCGCCTCAACATCACCTGCAACGCCCAATCCGCCCTTGCCCGCGACACCAAAGCCAAGGTCATCACCCTGCCCGAAGCCACCCACGACCAAGGCTTCGCAATGACCTCCAGCTTCTCCACCATGCTCCTCACCGCTGCCGCCCTGTTCGACGTAAGCCTTGCGCCGAACGAAACCGCGACCCGCTTCCTCATCCTCGCCGACACCCTGCAGACCCTCCTCCCCGGCTTCACCAAAGCCGCCCAAACCACCCGCCAGCCGCAACGCGCCGTCTTTATCGGCTCCGGCCCCCTCACCTACGCTGCCCGCGAAGCCGCGCTGAAGGTGATGGAGCTTGCCGCCGGTCAGATCCCCGCCCTCTGGGATTCAACCCTCGGCTTCCGCCACGGCCCGAAAAGCTTCACTACACCCGGAACCGACCTCTGGCTCTTCCGTTCCTCCGACCCCCATACCCGCGCCTATGACGACGACCTCCTCGCCGAACTGCGCAGCCAATTCCCCCACTCCACCATCACCGCTCCCGACATCCCGCAACTCTTCGGCGACCTCTGGTCCGCCCCCCTCTACATCGCCCTCGCCCAGATCCTCGCCGTCACCTGGTCCGATGCGCTCGGCCTCAACGTCGACGATCCCTTCGCCGGACAGGGCACCCTCACCCGCGTCGTCTCGGGCGTGCGCCTGCATCCGGTGACGCCGTGATTGCAGCGGGCATCGACCTCGGCGGCACCAAGATCGAAGCCCAGGTCTTCGCCCCGGACTGGAGCCTTGCCGCCCGCCACCGCTGGCCCACGCCCAAGGGCTATCCCGCGCTGGTGACGGCCATGGCCGACGCCATCCGCTGGTGCGAAACCCACGCCCCGAACCTGCCCATCGGCATCTCCGCCGCCGGTCTCATCCACCCGCAATCCGGCCTTGCCCTCACCTCAAACCTCCCCGCCACCGGCAAACCTTTCCCCGCCGACATCGCTGCTGCTGCAGGCCGCCCCCCCGGATCAACCTTGGCCTGGATCAACGACTGCCGCGCCCTGGCTCTGTCCGAAGCGCTGCTCGGCGCCGCCAAGGGCGCCGACCCCGCCGTCGGCCTCATCCTCGGCACCGGCGTCGCAGGCGGGGTCGTCACCGGCGGCCACCTTCTCCCCTCGCCCGCCGCAACAGGCGGCGAGTTCGGCCACTTCCCCCTCGCCGCCGCCCCGGTCATCGCCCACGGCCTCCCGATCCTCTCCTGCGGCTGCGGTCGCACCGGTTGCGTCGAAACCTACCTCTCCGCCCCCGGCCTTGCCCGCATCGCCGCCCATCTCACCGGCACAGACCACACCCCCGAAACCATCGTCGCGGGTCGTGCCACCACCCCGGCCTTCGCCATTGCCTGGGACATCTGGCTTGACCTGGCGACCGAGTTCCTGATCACCCTGTCTTTCACTCTCGATCCAAAGGTCATCGTCCTCGGCGGCGGCCTCTCCCGCGCGCCCGGCCTGACCGAAGACCTGACCACCCGGCTTGGCAATGCGACGCTCGCCAGCTTCCCGATTCCCGGCATCCGCCTGGCAGAAGGCGGTGACGCCTCCGGGGCGCGCGGCGCGGCCCTCCACGCGGCAGGAGGGCACCATGTTTGACCATTTCCGCCCGATTGACAGATTGCCCGCCGGAAAACCCGGCCTTGACCCACACCCCAAGCCCCGCGCGAAACCCATTGCCCCTGCTCGGGAAAGCCGCCATAGCCCGCCCCGCAACCGCCGTGGTCCCTGCCCGGTGACCACCCCCTGCCACCCGCACGTCACCCCCGGACCTCTGCCATGAGCGCACTGCCCGATCTCTGGCTTCTCCCTGACGCCCTCTTTGACGGCGCGGGCCTGCGCACGGATGCAGCCCTTGGCGTGTCCGGCGGGCGCTCTGTCGCTATCGCCGATGCAAAGACCCTCCCCCCTGACGCCCCAACCCGCCGCATTGCTGGCACGCTGACGCCTGGCTATCTCGACCTGCAAGTCAACGGTGGTGGCGACGCGCTTCTGAACAACGACCAGACCCCCGTCGCCTTGCACAGAATGGCCGCCGCGCACCGCCGCTTCGGCACCGTCGGCATCCTGCCCACCGTGATCACTGATGCCCCCGAGGTGCTGGCCCGCGCGGTCGATGCCACCCTTGCCGCCAAGGGCGGGCAAGGTCTTCTCGGCCTCCACATCGAAGGGCCGCATCTGTCGCTTGCCCGCCGCGGCACCCATGCCGCCGAATGGGTCCGCCCGTTTGAACCGGCCACCCTCGCCCATATCCAGCGGCTGCGTGCGGCGGGGATGCTGGTCAAGATCACCGTCGCGCCAGAGAACGTGACCCCCGCCCAGGTGCGCGAGATCGTGGCGACCGGGGCCGTGGTCTCCATCGGCCATTCCGACGCCACCGCCGACGCCGTCCGTGCCCTTCTCGATGCCGGTGCCACGTCTTTCACCCATCTTTTCAATGCCATGTCACCGATGCTGAACCGCGCGCCCGGCGTGACTGGTGCCTGCATCAACTCCACCGCGTTTGCCGGGATCATCTGCGACGGCATCCACGTCGCCGACGAAATGGTCGGCCTCGCGATCCGCGCCCGGCCCATTGCCGGACGGATGTTCCTCGTCTCCGACGCGATGAGCACGGTCGGCGGCTCCGACCATTTCCGGCTATATGGTCAGGATGTCTGGCTGAAGGATGGGCAGCTGGTGAATTCAGAAGGCTCGCTTGCCGGGGCCCATGTCACCATGGCCGAAGGCCTCTGCCGCCTGATCTCCCATGTCGGCACCACGCCTGAAACCGCGCTCGACATGGCCATCAGTGCCCCCGCGCGCCTGCTCGGCCGCCCCGACCTCGCCACTCCCGAACACCGCGCCCTCACCGACCTGCTGATCCTCGCATCCGACTGGACGGTCAGCAGCACTGTCGCCAACCAGCTGAACCCACAGCCCGCCTGACGGCCTTTCACATTGGGTCAAATATCCTCTGGGGGTTTGGGGGGCGAAGCGCCCCCAATCTCAAGGAGCCCCAATCAAAAAGAGAATGGCGAAGTCCCGACGACGTGGCAAAAGGTCTTCGCGCGCCAGCGCTCAATCTGGGTCGCGTTCGACCGGGTGGCTCACAGCCCGTAGACCGTCACTTCCGGCAACTCTGTCAGGCCCAGCCCCAGGGCCTGGAACGCTGCCAGAGACAAAAGCGCCCCACCGGTTCCCGGCCGCAACTCCACCGCCAGGCTCTTGCCCGCTGCCGTCATGATCCGGCCCTGTGCCTTTTCCTTCACCAGCGCCGAGGCCAACCAGATCCCCTGTTCCGCAGGCGAACCCAAGGCCACGACCACCCGGCCCAACTCGCGCTCGCCACCCGTGGCCGGGGCGGCCAGTGCCGCCGCCTTTTCCTTGGCCGAGGTCTTGTCCAGCGCCTCGGCACTCACCGCCCGTGCCCCCAGACCCGTGGCCGCTACCGCTGGCGCAAACTCGGTCGCGGGCTGCAGGTCCGAAGGACCGGTCACGCCCTGCCGCCCCCCGGCCTTTTGAAACACGGCACAGCCCGACAAGGTCAGGGCAAGAAGCGGGATAAGGACAATCTCTTTCATAGCGTCAGACTACCCCGCCGCTCCCTGCCCCGCAATTGTCGCTTGCGCACTTGTGCGGCACCCCGCGCAGGCCTACCTTGCCGCTATGGTCCAACTTATCGACCCTTTCGACCGCGCCATCAGCTACCTGCGCGTCTCGGTCACCGACCGTTGCGATTTCCGCTGCACCTATTGCATGTCGGAACACATGACCTTCCTGCCCAAGGCCGACCTTCTCAGCCTTGAAGAGCTTGACCGCCTGTGCACCAGCTTCGTCCATCTCGGCGTCCAGAAACTGCGCATCACCGGGGGCGAGCCTTTGGTCCGCAAG
>JANMGI010000378.1:0-2687 GCA_031374565.1 Paracoccaceae bacterium
TCCAGCTACAACAGCCAGCGCACGCGTGAGGCGGTGGCGATCCTGAAGGATCTGGGGACACCCCTGCTGATCCATCAGCCCAGCTACAACATCCTGAACCGCTGGGTCGAAACCGACGGGCTGAAAGACACGCTGAAAGAGCTTGGCGTCGGCTCGATCGCCTTTGTGCCACTGGCGCAGGGCATCCTGACCAACAAATATCTGAACGGCATCCCGGCGGGCAGCCGCGCCACGCAGGACAAGTCGCTGCACCCATCCGTGGTGGAAAAGGCCATCGGGTCGGTGAAAAAGCTGAACAACATCGCGACCGCGCGCGGCCAGACGCTGGCCCAGATGGCGCTGGCCTGGGTCTTGCGCAATGGCGGGATCACCTCGGCTCTGATCGGAGCGTCGAAGCCAGAGCAGGTCACCGATTGCGTAGGCGCGTTGCAGAAGCTGGACTTCACCGCCGAAGAACTGACCCGGATCGACGCCATTTCCGAAGAAAAGGACATCAACCTTTGGGCGCGGTCGTCCGAGGAATGACGGTCGGGGCAGCCCGAAAGCTGCCCCGAACGCTCACTTCGCCGCAAGAAGCTCCGGCACCGACAACAGCACGAACTCGTTGTCAGCCGCCTTGTCCAACGCCCTGCCGGAAGAGAACGGCAGGTTGTTGTCGACGGCGACCATGATGTGGCCGTCATCGACCATCCGCACATCCTCGATGGTGAAGAACGGCAGTGTGAAGGTCCCGGCGACGCCCCCAACGGTCTGGATGCGCGCCATGCCGTCGGGGTCGGCGATGTTCATCAGGTCGACGTGGCCAAGGCGTTTGACAAAGCCTTCGGCATCCGCCTGCGCCGTATCGATCAGCACGATCCGCTTCAGCATCGCGGGCAACGGGAAGCAGTCCGGCGCCGGGTCGCCCGCGCATTTCAGTGCGGGCAAGCCCTCGCCGTTATCGCGCTCGATCACCAGGGCGCGGGTGTCGTCAATGAAGTTGAAATCGCCAATGGCGGTCGCCCCTTCGGCCAGCGCGAATTTGAACTCTGCCCCAGTCCATTCGCCCTTGGCCGGATCGAAGGCCCGCGACAGAAGCGCCGTGCCCGCCGGTTTGCCATCCTCTCCCAACAGGGGCTTTTCCAACATCCCCCACAAAAGGCCCGTCCCCGGCTGCAGCGCCATGCCCTCATAACCGCCCGACCGCTGCACGGTCCAATCCTTGCCTGCAACCGACACAGCACTGATGCCGGGGGTGTCCGGCCCCTTCAGCTGCACATCGCCCTGCATCGTCGGGTAAACCGCCAGCACCTTGCCATCCAGCGCCACACGCAGGATGTAAGGGCCGAACTCCTCGCCGATCCACAGCTCACCATTCAAAAGCTGGATGCTCTCCGGGTCGAAGTCCGCGCCGGTCAGATAGCGGCTGTCGCTGCCCTCATAGGCGATGCGGAACGGGACCTTGAAATCGGGATCGCGCAGGAAGACGGTTTCCTTGACCGCAACCGCGCCAGTCGCAAAATCCGGCGTCATGCGGTGGAAGGCCAACAGCGCGTCCGGGCTGTTCGCCTTGGTGCCAAAGCCGTTGTCGGCCAGAACGTAGATCGACCCGTCCTCGGCCAGGTTCATCGCAAAGCCCGACAGGCCCTGCAGCGGCTGCCCGTCAAACGGAACCGACAGGCCCGTGAGCCGCTTGCCATGCATCGCGCCCGTGTCGCCGGGAACCGAGCCCACCTCCATCGCGCGCGTAGCACCCGTGAACTTCCCAGCCTTCGCCGCATCCTTAGACGCATCGGCGGGCGCGGGGATATAGCTCGCCGCCGGGATCAGGGCGTGGCCCGCCAGCGTGGCAGGAAACGTCGTCTCGGCAGCCACAGGAAGGCCGACAAGGGCGGTGCAAAGGGTCAAGGCGGGCAGGCGCATGGGCAAGGTCCTCGCTGGTTGGATGAACCAGCCCTTGCTGCGTGTGGAAATTCACGCCCGTATGAAACCTTGGAAACGATCCCGCAACAATTGCGCCCGGCCTTGAAAGGCCGGGCGCTTTTGTTCACTCGGCGGGGACCTTCGCCACCTCGTCCGACAGCGGATAGGGCAGGCGGCTGACCATCTCCAATGGGCAGACCTGCAGGAAGTTCCGACGCTCGCGGTCCCAGTTGCCTAGGATACGCTCGGCGATGCGGCTGCCGGTCTCGTCCAGATGGCGCTGGATCAGGCCTTTCAGCTGCATTTCCCAGTGCGGATGCTCCACCGCGCAGGTCAGGATGGATTCGAGGTTCATGAAGTCCTCGGCCACGCCCTCGGGGTCGTAGACATAGGCCATCCCGCCCGTCATCCCCGCCCCGAAGTTCGCCCCAATCCGGCCAAGGATCACCGCGACGCCGCCGGTCATGTACTCACACCCGTTCGACCCGCAGCCTTCCACTACGACCGAAGCACCACTGTTCCGCACCGCGAAACGCTCCCCGGCCCGACCCGACGCGAACAGGAACCCGTCGGTCGCGCCGTACAGCACGGTGTTCCCGATGATCGTGTTCTCCTCGGCCTTCAGCGGTGAGGACATCAGCGGCCGCACGGTGATCGTGCCACCCGACAGGCCCTTGCCGACATAGTCGTTGGCATCGCCTTGGACCTCCAGCTTAAGGCCTCTCACCGAAAACGCCCCCAGCGACTGCCCGCAGGACCCGGTCAGCTTCACCGTCAGATGGTCA
>JANMGI010000386.1:0-3055 GCA_031374565.1 Paracoccaceae bacterium
GTGTTCATCATTGATCCGAACAGGAACGTCCGCCTGACCATGACCTATCCGATGAACGTCGGGCGCAACTTTGCGGAAATCCTGCGGGTGATCGATGCGCTTCAGACCGACGATGCGCATGATGTGGCCACCCCGGCCGACTGGCAACCGGGCGGCGCCGTGATCATCCCCAAATCGGTCAAGACCGACGAGGCCCACCGACGATTCCCAAATGGCTGGACCGAAACGCGCCCGTATCTGCGCTTGACGACACTGTAGACATATCCTGCCGCACGGCGGTCGCCCAAGGATCGGGTGATTTGAACCGCCGCGGTTGGCGAGGGGCCAGCTGTCAGCTTTCGCTGACCGCCCGGCTACGTTTTCAGCGTCGCAACAATGCACCCCCTACCCTTTCTGTCTTACCGCCGCCGGACGGAGTTGCCGCCCGCCAGGATGCCGTTGATCAGGGTGGCGACGGCCTTGTGCATCTTGTCCTGCCCGTCATCGCCGGCATCGTTGGCATGGGCTGCAGCGGCATCCTGCAAGATTCCCACTATTTCACGCTCTGGCAGGATGTTGCGGTCGTTGAGCGCCAGCAGCAGAGACTCGCAGATCGCAAGGGCAGCATTGCCTGCCACATCGGGACCATAGGGCATTGTCGAACCTTTCATCGGAGCGTCTGGTGACAAGACGAAATGCCCGGCACTCTGTCACTCCGAGTGTGATGATAGACGATGCATGGTATAACTGACTGAGGCAGATCAGCGTGCACGCCCCTTGACCGGGTTATGGGCATGTGAGTGGCACCGTCTTTTCCAGAGATTTTTGCCGCATTTCCTAAGGGGTTTCGCATGGTAGCAGCTCAGCATTCCGCATTTGCCCGAAAGCTGGGCGCGTTTGTTGCCCTGTCGGGCGCAGAGTTCTCCGCGCTTGACCAGTTGCACAGACGGCGCAAGAAGTTTCCCGCTGGGCGTGACATTGTCCATCAGGGGCAGATCAACCAGTCCGCCTATATCCTCGCTTCCGGGTGGGTGTGTTCCTACAAGCTTCTGTCGAGCGGCACGCGGCAGATCGTCGATTTCCAGATTCCGGGCGATTTTCTGGGCCTGCGGTCGGTGCTGTTTCGCACCGCTGACCACAACATCGAACCTGTCACACGCGTCGAAGCGTCCGAGGTGTTGGTAACGGACCTTCTGGACACCTTCACAAATACACCCCGGCTTGCCACCGCCGTCCTTTGGGCGGCATCACGGGACGAGGCGATGGTGGTGGAACATCTGGTGGGGATCGGACGCAGGGACGCCAAGGAACGCACCGCGCATTTCCTTCTGGAACTTGCCGCGCGGCTGAAACTGGTGGGCCTTGGCACGGAGCTTGGCTATTCTTGCCCGCTGTCACAATACCTGCTGGCCGATTCCATGGGGCTGAGTGCGGTTCACGTCAACCGCGTCCTGCGCGAGTTGCGCGATGAGGGTCTGGTCACCTTCCAGCAGGGCAAGGTGACCATTCACGATCTTGATGGCCTTGTGGCGCTGGCCGATTTCGACAAAAGCTATCTTGATCATGATGGCCCCTTGCTCAAGTGATCAGGCAGCGGTCAGGCCGCCATCAACGGTGTAAGCCGCGCCGTTGACGTAAGCGGCGTCGTCCGAGGCGAGAAAGGCCACAAGGCCCGCAACCTCGGCCGGGGTGCCGTAGCGTTTCATCGGGATAGTTGCTGCGAACCCGTCATGCACCGCTGCCGCAGCGCCCGGCCGAGCCCCCTCCTCGATCGATGCCATCATCCGGCTTTCGATGGGTCCGGGGTTTATGCAGTTGACGCGAATGCCCTTGCCGCCCCATTCCACCGCCGCCGCCCGTGTCAGCCCCAGGACGGCGTGCTTGCTGGCGACATAGGCGCAAAGACCGGGTGAGCCTGTCAGCCCCGCCACGCTGGAGGAGTTGATGATGCTGCCTTGGCTTGCTTTGGCCATGACCGGGATCACCAGCTTAAGCCCAAGGAAGACGCCGATGACGTTGACATCCATCACCTTGCGGAACGTCTCCAGCGGGTAATCTGGGATCAGTGCGCCCACGCCTTCGATTCCGGCATTGTTGCAAAAGACATCAATCCGGCCGAACGCCTTGACCGTGGCAGCAACTGCGGCGGCAAAGGAGGCTTCGTTCGTCACATCAGCCTCAAGCGTCAAAAGGCGCTTGGCGTCGGGAATTGCGGCGTGTAGCGGGGCAAAGTCGGTGCCCTTGCGGTCCAGCGCTGCGATTGTGGCCCCACGCTGGGCCAGAAGGGTTGCGCTGGCGATACCGATGGCCCCTGCGGCCCCGGTGATCAGGACAATCTTGCCCGTCATGCTGTCGTTCATGGAAAGTCCTTACGGTTCAAAGGGGTAAGTTCCCGCCCGCCCGGTGCTGCGACACTGGGGACAGTGGCACCGGGCGGGGCAGGTCGTTCTGTCCACGGCCTTGGGGAAAGGGTTGCCGACAGTTCGTCCCTGACACTGGACCGGCGTCTGGTGCCCCGCACTGCTTCAGGTTGGTGTCTGGCGGATCTTTGACTGTTTCTTTTGCGCAGCATCCGGGTGGCCGATGGCTGCGCTGTCCATCCGCACCTGCGTTCCTGCCCGTCCTTCGAGAATCGCGCGGGCATCGTGCAACCGGCCGATCCCCGCCAGTTTGCCGCCCGCCCGCACGAAATTGCACGCGGCGGTGATCTTCGGCCCCATCGACCCGGCGGCAAAGCTCATGGCATCCAAAGCGTCAGGCGTGATGCTGTTGATCGCCGCCTGATCCGGCCCGCCCCAGTCGCGGAACACCGCCTCCACGTCTGTCAACATCAGCAGGATGTCCGCCTCCAGCGCAATTGCCAACAAGGCCGCTGTGCGATCCTTGTCGATCACTGCCTCGACGCCTTCCATCTTGCCATCCTTTGCCCTTACGACCGGAATGCCGCCCCCACCGGCGCAGATCACGCAGACCCCCGCCTCCACCAGCAGACGGATCGGCGCGAGGTTCAGAACCGAGACAGGCAGCGGTGAGGGGACAACCCGACGCAATCCGCCCTTGGCTTCCTCGACCATCG
>JANMGI010000421.1:0-2471 GCA_031374565.1 Paracoccaceae bacterium
AGCTTCATGAAGTCCGACCGCGTGCGCCGCGCGTCGCCCTTGGCGCGAACCTGACCGGCCATCTGGATCGCACCTCCGAACAGCAGGAACTTTTCGGTCAGCGTGGTTTTCCCGGCATCGGGGTGCGAAATGATCGCAAAGGTCCGGCGACGGGCGATTTCGGGGGGCAGGGGCGCACGATTTGTCATGGGCTTCCTATAGGATGGGCTTTGGTCCGCCGCAACGGAAAGCGCGGGCTTGTGCGACTCGATAGCCTAAGGCAAGATGAGAACATTAATGGAACAAATGGAGGGTGACATGACGTTGAAAGAGATTGCGGACGAATTGGTGGCTGGCTGCCGGGAAGACCGGGCGCGGGCAAACCTCGCGAAGCTTTATGCAGCGGATGCGGTGTCGGTCGAGGCGATGGATATGGGCAACGGCCGCGAAACGAAGGGGCTGGCCGGGATCGACGGCAAGCACCAGTGGTGGGAAGACAACCACACGATCACTGGCGGGAAAGTAGAGGGGCCGTTTATGCATGGGGAGGACCGGTTTGCGGTGATCTTCGCGATGCAAGGCACGAACAAGGCTGACGGCAAGGCCTTCGACATGTCCGAGGTCGGCATCTACCAGGTCAAAGACGGCAAGATCGTGCGGGAAGAGTTTTTCTACTGACGATCCGTGCCGGTGCGGGCGGTTTTTCAGCGGAGCGCTGACGCGCAAGTCCTTTGTCTCGTCGGCGCGCTTGCGCGCTTCTCCTTGGAAATGGGGGCATTCTGTCCCCAAACCCCCGGAGGATATTTGGACCAATGTGAAACTGCGCAGGGTGCTTGCCCTTGGTCATCCGCCTGCTAGGCTTTCGCCTAAAGCAGGAGGAATTTGCCGATGGATCTGGGGATTGCAGGAAAGCGGGCGCTGGTGTGCGCGTCGTCCAAGGGGCTGGGTCGCGGCTGCGCCGAGGCTTTGGCCGAAGCTGGCGTGGACCTGGTGATGAATGCGCGCGGGGCCGAGGCGCTGGAGGCGACGGCGGCCGAGATCCGGGCGAAGTATCAGGTGGGTGTGGTGACGGTTGCCGGTGACATCACCACCGAGGCGGGACGCGCGGCGGTGCTGGCCAAAGGGCCGTTCGACATTCTGGTCACCAATGCCGGTGGACCGCCGCCGGGCATGTGGTCGGACTGGGGGCGTGAGGATTTCATCAAGGCGCTGGATGCGAACATGCTGACGCCCATCGCGCTGATGCAGGCGGTCTTGCCGGGCATGATTGCGCAAGGCTGGGGGCGGGTGGTGAACATCACCAGCGTCTCGGTCAAGGCGCCGGTTCCGGTGCTGGGCCTGTCGAATGCGGCACGGGCGGGGCTGACGGGGTTTGTTGCCGGAACCTCGCGGCAGGTGGCGGGAAAAGGGGTGACGATCAACAACCTTCTGCCCGGCATTCACGCCACGGACCGGGCGATTGCGCTGGACGGCGCGGTGGTCAGGGCGCGCGGGATCAGCATGGACGCGGCGATCTCCGAGCGCGCGGCGACCATTCCGGCCGGGCGCTACGGGACGCCTTCGGAATTTGGCGCGGCCTGCGCATTCCTCTGCTCGCAACACGCGGGCTTTATCGTGGGGCAGAACGTCCTTCTGGACGGCGGAGCCACCAACACGACCATGTAAGCTTGCCGAGGCTGGGGTGGGCTGCTAGGGAAAACCTGAGCAATTCGCTTGAGTTTCATGCCCGATACCGCCGCTCTGCGTCTGGAAGTCCGCCATCTTGTCCGCTCTTTCGGCGGGCGGCGCGTGGTTGACGATGTTTCGCTTTCTGTTGCGGCGGGGCAGGTGACCTGCCTTCTGGGCCCGTCCGGCTGCGGCAAATCCACCACGCTGCGGATGATTGCCGGGGTCGAACGCGCCGATGCGGGCGAGGTCCGGCTGGACGGGGTGACCGTGGCCGGCCTTGGGGTGCATGTCCCGCCCGAAGCGCGCTCGGTCGGACTGATGTTTCAGGATTTTGCCCTCTTTCCGCACCTGACGGTGGCCGAGAATGTCGGGTTTGGCCTGCGCATCGACCGGGCCGTCAAGGCGCGTCGGGTCGCGGCGCTGCTGGATAAGGTGGACCTGACGGGTTTCGAGCGCAAGCATCCGCACCAGCTTTCGGGGGGGGAGCAGCAGCGGGTTGCGCTGGCGCGGGCGCTGGCCCCGCGGCCCCGCGTCATGCTGATGGACGAACCTTTCTCGGGCCTTGACAACCGGCTGCGCGACGGGATCCGCGACCGCACGCTGGAGCTGTTGAAAGAGGAAGGCACGGCGGTTCTTCTGGTGACGCATGAGCCGGACGAAGCGATGCGGATGGCCGATGAGATCGCGCTGATGCGCGCCGGCCGCATCGTGCAGAAGGGCGCACCCTACAACGTCTACAACGCCCCCGTGGACAAGGCGGCGGCGGCGTTCTTCAGCGATGTCAACGTGATCCGGGGTGTTTCCAAGGGCGCGCTGACCGAAAC
>JANMGI010000440.1:0-1698 GCA_031374565.1 Paracoccaceae bacterium
GGGGCCGGGGTGCGCGAGGGCGACGCGCGGATGCGGGATGCGCTGAAGGGGCAAGATTGCCTCTCGACCGTGATCGAGCTGGACCCGAAGGGCAAATCGGCACGGCGGATCGGGTCGATGATCGATTTTCTGCCGGTGGAACCTGACAATGCAGCGCTGATTGCGGCGATGGCGCAGCCCGAAATCCGGATCGTGTCGCTGACGGTGACGGAAGGCGGCTACTTCATCAACCCGGCAACCGGAGAGTTCGACCCCTCGCACCCCGAGATCATGGACGACGCGGTGGATCCGCATAAAACCGCCTTCGGCGCAATCATTGCGGCGACAAAGGCGCGGCGGGCGGCGGGCGTTGCCCCGTTTACGGTGATGTCCTGCGACAACCTTCCCGGCAACGGTCATGTGACCAAAGCCGCCGTGATGGGATTGGCCGGAATCGAGGACCCAGACCTTGCATATTGGATCGGCGACAACGTCGCCTTCCCGAACGGGATGGTGGACCGGATCACTCCCGCGACCGGCCCGCGCGAACGCAGCATGGCGGCGGCGTTCGGCCTCGGCGACGACCCGGTCCCTGTGACGTGTGAGCCGTTCCGGCAATGGGTGCTGGAGGATGACTTTCCCGCAGGCCGCCCGGCGTTCGAGAAGGTGGGGGTGACGCTGACACCCCATGTCCACAATTTCGAGATGATGAAGATCCGCATCCTGAACGGCGGCCATGCGACCATCGCCTATCCCGGCGGGCTGATGGACATCGAATACGTGCATGAAGCGATGGCAAACCCACTGATCAAGGGACTTTTGGACAAGGTGGAAATGGGCGAGATCATCCCCTACATCCCCCCGGTCCCGGACACCAACATTGGCGCCTACTATCGTCTGATCGTCGAACGCTTCTCGAACCCCGAGATTGCGGATACCGAGCGGCGGCTGTGTCTGGACGGATCGAACCGGCAACCGAAGTTCATCGTGCCGTCTGTGCGGGACGCATTGGCGGCTGGCGGGTCGGTCGATGGTCTGGCACTGGTTTCAGCCATGTGGTGCCGCTACTGCTATGGCGAGACGGACAGTGGCACGCCTATCCCGCCGAACGACCCGGACTGGAACCAGCTGGTGCAGCGGTCAAAGGCCGCAAAAGCCCGCCCGGCGGCGTGGCTTGAGATGACAGCAGTTTACGGCGATCTTGGGCAGGACGCGCGGTTTGCGGATGCGTTCGCGCGGCATCTGAACCGGCTATGGGCCGTCGGGACCAAACAGACCCTGACGGACTACCTTTCTTAAGGCGCGGGGGGTTCCGGTTCGGCGGGCGCGAAGTCCGGCACCACCCACAGTTCCACCCGCCGGTTCAGCTGGCGACCTA
Source organism: Paracoccaceae bacterium (assembly GCA_031374565.1). Taxonomy (GTDB): domain Bacteria; phylum Pseudomonadota; class Alphaproteobacteria; order Rhodobacterales; family Rhodobacteraceae; genus Tabrizicola. The sequence continues at coordinate 1,358 of JANMGI010000440.1, forward strand.
TAGCGGTCTCATCGCAGGCCATCGGCAGCGCTTCACCAAAGCCTTCCACCACCGGCATTTGCGCGGGCGACAGGTCAGGGGCGACCGCCGCCAGCTCCTGCGCAACTTTCGCCGCGCGCTCAACCGACAGCGCCAGGTTTGCATCCGCCGCGCCGGAACCGTCGGAAAACCCGGCCAGCACCAGCTTCTGGTCCCGGAACTGTCCCGTCGCAATCAACTGGGCAAGGTCTGCAAGGTTGTCTTGCGACTGCGCATCCAGCGTTGACGAGCCGTCCTCGAACCGGAAGGTCAGCGACACCCGGTCCGCCCCGTCCATGATCCCCGCCAGCCGCTTCAGGTCG
>JANMGI010000519.1:0-1664 GCA_031374565.1 Paracoccaceae bacterium
AAGGCGTTCCTGACCGTCACCAAGGCTTTGGATGCGGGAGGAGAGCCAACCGATTTCCCGCATCAGGGGCTCGGCAGCGGTGGCCGACCGGCTGGTGCTGCGCAGGATCAGAAGGAGGAGAGCAAGGAGGACCAAGGCGACCGCGCCGAGAAGCAGGATCTCGGGGTCGTTCCACTGATAGGTCTGGCCGAAAAGCGTGATCATCGGCGACCAAACAGGCGTTCGATGTCGTGGAGGCTGAGTTCCACATAGGTCGGCCGCCCGTGGTTGCACTGGCCGGAGAGGGGCGTCGCCTCCATCTCGCGCAGGAGGGCGTTCATTTCCTCGGGGCGCATCTGGCGGCCGGAGCGGACCGAGCCATGGCAGGCGATGCGGGAGAGGATGGCGTCGATCTTCGCCTGCACCAGTTGGCTGTCGCCGCTATCTGCCAGCTCATCGAGAATGTCACGGATCAGCGCTTCGCCATTGACCGGGCCAAGGATCGCCGGGGTTTCGCGTATGGCGATGGCGTTGCCGCCGAAAGGTTCGATGGTGAAACCGATCCCTGCCAGCGTCGGGGCGGCGTCAAGGATTCGGGCGGCGTCGGTGGGGGAGAGATCGACGATCTCTGGAATGAGGAGCGCCTGAGCGCGGATGCCGGTATCGGCCATTTGGCGTTTCAGGCGTTCGTAGACGAGGCGTTCGTGGGCGGCGTGCTGGTCGACGATAACGATGCCGGCCGCAGTCTGGGCAACGATGTAGTTTTCGTGCAGCTGCGCCCGGGCGGCTCCCAAGGGATGCTCCTCGTTCGGCTTCGCCTCCTCCTCGCAGGGGGGCATGAAGCCGGCAGCCTGCGGTGCCTCGGCAAAGCCGGGGGCCTGGAACGCGAAGGCGCGGGCAAGGCTGGGCTGGCTGGGCCGGTCCATCTGGTAGACCGGACGGAATGCTTGCAAAGTTGCCGCACCGACGGTGGACGAGGCCCGGTGTCCCGCCCCCGTCAGGGCAGATTTGAGCGCGGTGATGATCAAGCTGCGGGCTGCGTCCGGCTCGCGGAACCGCACCTCGGCCTTGGCGGGGTGGACGTTCACATCGACGCGCTGGGGGTCGACGATGAGATTCAGCACGGCGGCGGGGTGACGGTCGCGGCTAAGGACATCGAAATAGGCGGCGCGAAGGGCACCATACAGCATGCGGTCAAGGACGGGGCGGCCGTTGACGAAGAGGTATTGCTGGGCCGAAGACCCACGCGAATAGGTCGGCAGGGCGGCATAGCCTTGCAGGCGCAACCCCTCACGCTCGGCGTCGATGCGCAGAGCGTTGTCGGTGAAATCGCGACCGATGACGCCGGAAAGGCGGGTCTGCAGGGCGTCGAACAGATCGCCGCTGGCCGGGTCGGCGCGGAACAAGGTGCGGGCGTCGCCCCCAGTTACATCGCGCAGAGTGAAGCCGACAAGGGGCTCGGCCATGGCAAGGCGGCGGATGGTTTCCGTTACCGCTTGCAGTTCGGCCCGGTCGGAACGGAGGAATTTCAGACGGGCGGGCGTGGCGAAGAAAAGGTCGCGCAGTTCGACGACCGTGCCGCGGGTCAGCGCGGCAGGGCGCACGGGCGACAGACGGCTGCCCTCGCAGGCGATCTGCGCCGCCTCTCCTGTGGCACGCGAGGTGATGGTCAGCCGACCCACGGC
>JANMGI010000575.1:0-2921 GCA_031374565.1 Paracoccaceae bacterium
GTGGCAGATCCTTGGTGCGCATTGCCGGACGCATGACGGTGTCGAGGGTGTCCATTTCGCGGTCTGGGCCCCGAATGCCGAACGTGCCAGTGTGGTGGGTGACTTCAACGTCTGGGATGGCCGTCGCAACCCGATGCGCCGTCGGGGTGCCACTGGCGTGTGGGAGATTTTCATCCCCGGGCTGGGCGACGGCACGGCCTACAAATACGAATTCAAGGGACCTGGCGGTGCGATGCTGCCCTTGAAGGCCGATCCGGTTGGATTCGGGTCTGAACATCCGCCTGCAAATGCCTCAGTTGTCAGGACAATCCGCGGCGAATGGAACGACGCGGACTGGATGGAAACCCGTGCCACCGCGCACACCACGGATGCACCGATCAGCGTCTACGAGGTGCATCTGGGGTCGTGGCGGCGCGCGCCCGGCAACCGGATGCTCAGCTATCAGGAACTGGCAGAGCAGCTGGTCGACTATGCCGCCGACATGGGGTTCACCCATATCGAATGCCTTCCGGTCAGTGAGTTCCCCTTTGATGGCTCTTGGGGCTACCAGCCGGTCGGCATGTTCGCCCCCACGATCCGCCACGGCACGCCGTCTGAATTCCGGGCCTTTGTCGATGCGGCGCATCGCAAGGGTCTGGGGGTAATTCTGGACTGGGTTCCGGGGCATTTCCCGACCGACGCCCACGGGCTTGGCCGGTTTGATGGCACCTCGCTTTACGAACATCAGGACCCGCGCGAGGGGTTCCATCAGGACTGGAACACGCTGATCTACAACTACGGCCGGGTCGAGGTGAAGAACTACCTGGTCAGTAACGCGTTGTATTGGCTGGAGGAATACCACATTGACGCGCTGCGGGTGGATGCGGTGGCCTCGATGCTGTACCGCGACTACAGCCGGAAGGACGGCGAATGGATCCCGAACAAGGACGGCGGCCGCGAGAACTATGAAGCGATCGATGTCCTGCGCACGACGAACATAACGGCTTACGGTGAAGTGCCGGGGATCATGACCATCGCCGAAGAATCGACGGCGTTTCCCGGCGTGTCGCGGCCTGCGAACTGGGGGGGGCTGGGCTTCGGGTTCAAGTGGAACATGGGGTGGATGAATGACACCCTGAGCTACATGCAGAAGGATCCGCTGTACCGCAAATACCATCACCACCAGATGACATTTGGCCTCGTCTATGCCTGGTCGGAAAATTACATCCTGCCGATCAGCCATGACGAGGTGGTGCACGGCAAGGGCAGCATGCTGTCGAAAATGCCGGGCAACCCTTGGGAGAAGTTCGCGAACCTGCGGGCCTATTACGGCTACATGTGGGCGCATCCGGGCAAGAAGCTTCTGTTCATGGGGCAGGAATTTGCCCAAGGGGCAGAGTGGAACCACAATCAGAGCCTTGACTGGCATCAGCTTGATATTGCTGAACATAAGGGGATGCAGCGGTTGGTCCGTGACCTGAACCGGGTCTATCGCGGAACCCGTGCGCTGCATGTGAACGACACCCGACCGGAAGGCTTTGACTGGATCGAGTCGAACGATGCCGAAGCCGGGGTCTATGCCTGGGTCCGCAAGGGAAATGACGCTGACAAGCCGGTGGTGGCGGTGGTGAACATGACGCCGCAGGAACGCAAGTATCGGCTGGGCCTGCCGCAGCCAGGCAAGTGGTCGGAAATCCTGAACACCGATGCCGAGGCTTACGGCGGGGGCAACCGTGGCAACCTGGGAGGGGTCACCACGGAGAAGACGCCCTGGCATGGTCAGACGCAATCGGCGCTTGTCACGCTGCCGCCGCTCTCGGCAGTGTATCTGCAACAGGACTGAATGCTGGCGGGCAAACCGCCAAAAGGGGAGGGACGATGATGAAAGCAAAACCGAACCAGCGCCTGTCGTCGCAGGCCATGGCCTTTGTGCTGGCTGGGGGGCGCGGCAGTCGGCTGAAAGAGCTGACCGACCGGCGGGCCAAACCGGCGGTGTATTTCGGCGGCAAGACCCGGATCATCGACTTCGCCCTGTCAAATGCGGTCAACTCGGGCATCCGGAAGATGGCGATTGCCACGCAATACAAGGCGCACAGCCTGATCCGGCACTGCCAGCGTGGCTGGAACTTCTTCCGGGCGGAACGCAACGAATACCTGGATATCCTGCCCGCCAGCCAGCGGATGGATGAGGTGAACTGGTATCGCGGCACGGCGGATGCGGTGGCGCAGAACATCGACATCATCGACAGCTACGGCATCCAGTACGCGATCATTCTTGCAGGCGACCACATCTACAAGATGGACTACGAGGTCATGCTGCGCCAGCATGTCGAGGCTGGGGCGGACGTGACCATCGGCTGCCTGACCGTGCCCCGGATGGAGGCGAAGGCCTTCGGCGTGATGCATGTCGACAAGAACATGCGGATCACCGATTTCCTGGAAAAGCCCAAGGACCCGCCTGCCATTCCCGGCGATCCGGACCATGCGCTTGCCAGCATGGGGATCTACATCTTCGACTGGGCGTTCCTGCGCGACCTTCTGTTGAAGGACATGTCGGACGACGACAGCACGCATGATTTCGGCTTCGATCTGATCCCCTACATCGTGAAGAACGGCAAGGCTGTCGCCCACAAGTTCGCCGACAGCTGCGTGATGAGCGGGCTTGAGACCGAACCCTACTGGCGTGATGTGGGGACGATCGACGCGTTCTGGCAGGCCAACATCGACCTGACCGATTTCGTGCCAAAGCTTGACCTTTACGACAGCGGTTGGCCGATCTGGACCTATGCCGAAATCGTGCCACCGGCGAAGTTCATCCATGACGAGGACAAACGACGCGGGTCGGCGGTCAGCTCTCTGGTTTCAGGGGATTGCATCGTTTCAGGCTCGGCGGTGTCGAACAGTCTTCTGTTCACCGGCTGTCGGACGCACAGTTATTCCAG
>JANMGI010000578.1:0-4200 GCA_031374565.1 Paracoccaceae bacterium
AGGGCCGCAGTTGCCGACCCGGCGGGGCCGGTGCCGATGACAAGAACGTCGGTTGTGATGTCAGCCATCTATGGCTCCTTCAAGGATGAGGCGGCGTTGGACCGGGAAGAGGGCAATGCCTGTGCGGTCGTGGATCAGGCCCCACAACCCGCTCGGGGCGAAAAGCATGGTGGCGATTGCAAGACAGCCAAGGGCCAGCAGATACCAGCTGCCGTAGTCGGCAAAAGCGGTTTGCAGGCCCCAGAAGACGAGGACGCCAAGGATCGGGCCTTCCAGCCTGCCGATGCCGCCGATGACGGCGATGAAGATGACGTAGGCGGTCCAGGTCGTCACGCTGAAAGCTGCATCCGGCGAGATGCGGGCGGTCTGGACGTAGATCAACGCACCAACGAGGCCGGTCATGGCGGCGGCCGCCAGGAAGACCAGCCATTTGACGCGGGCGGCATTGACGCCGACCGACCGCGCCGCGTTGTCGTTGTCGCGCACTGCGGCCAGCGCAAGCCCGGTGCGGGACCGCAAAAGCGCATAGATCGCGGCCATGGTGCCGACGGCAAGAGCAAGGGCAAGCCAGTAGGCGAGGACATCGCGCGCGGCTGCGTCACGAAGGCCAAAGAGGTTGGCGATGGCCTCGACCCCGATGATGTCCGAGGTCGCTTCGCGCGGAAGGGACGTGCCCGTGCCGCCGCCAAGGGTTTTCCATTGGGCGATCAGAAGGCGGGCAACCTCGGCTATGACCCAGGTGCCGATGGCAAAGTAGGCCCCGGCAAGGCGAAAGGCGAAGTATGCCATCGGGATCGCAAGCAGGAATGCGGCGAGGCCACCGATCAGGATGGCGGGGATCGGGTCCCAGCCCATCAGGATGACTCCGCCAAACATCGCATAAGCACCGATGCCGACAAAGGCCTGCTGCCCGACGCTGACCATGCCGCCGAAGCCCGCAATCAGGTTCCACAGTTGGGCAAGGGTCAGCATGGTCAGGATGAAGAACAGGTCCTGGATCAAGCTGCGTGACGCGAAGGCGGGCAGGATTAGGGCCAGAGCGATGAGGAAAAGGGCGATGACCCCGGCGATGCGGCCGGCGCGGGTGCGGGTGGTGACGGTGTAGGCCATCAGTCCACCGCCCTGGGGAAGAGGCCACGCGGGCGGATCAGCAGGACGATCAGAAACGCGATGTGACCTGCAAGGATCTGCCATTCGGGGTTCAGCTGCGCGCCAAAGGTCTGTGCGACCCCGATGATAGCCCCCCCGGCAAGTGTTCCCCAAAGCGACCCAAGGCCGCCGATGATCACGGCCTGGAAGGCGTAAAGCAGGCGCGCAGGGCCGATGGAGGGATCGAAGTTCGACCTCATTCCAAGGTAAAGGGCGGCAATGGTGACGATGACCATGGCCAGGCCGGTTGCGATGGCGAAAACGGATTTCGGATTGATGCCCATCAGGCTGGCGGTCGTCGGATCATCCGACACGGCGCGGAAGGCGCGACCCAGGCCGGTGGTGTAGAAGATGCGGTTGAGAGCGAATATCACGAGTACAGCCGAGGCAAAGGTCAGCAGCGGCAGAGTGCCGACAGTGACCGGCCCAAGGTCGATCGATGCGCTTTCCAGCGGCCCTGCGGTCAGGCGTTGGCTGTCGGCGGAGAACGCCTCCAGCATCCCGTTTTGCAGGGCGACCGACAGCCCGAAGGTGACGAGGAGCGGGGGAAGGATGTCTTTCCCAAGGACGCGGTTCAGGACAAAACGTTGCAGCGCCCAGCCTGCGGCAAACATCAGCGGGGCGGCGAGGAGGGCGGCGAGGAAGGGGTTGAGGCCGGTCGAGCCGGTGATGAGAAGGATGGCAAAGGCGGCGAAGATGATAAGATCGCCGTGGGCAAGGTTCACCAGCCGCATGATCCCGAAGACGAGAGAGAGCCCGGCGGCGAAGAGAGCGTAAAGCCCACCGAGGAGGATGCCCTGGACGAGGACGTCAAGCCAGATCATGCGGGTCGTCCTTGTGGGCGGTTTGGAAATTGAGCGCTGACGCGCAAGGTGTTGTCTCGCCTCTGGCGCAAGCGCCAACCGGCTTGATCGTTGGGGGCGCTTCGCCCCCCAAACCCCCGGAGGATATTTGGAGAAGAGAAAATTGGAAGGTCATGCGGCGGCTCCGAAGTAGGCAGCGTGGATAGCTTCGCGGCTGACCTCTTTCGCCGGGGCGTGCAGAGTGACGCGGCCCTCCATCATGCAATATACCCGGTCGGCGACAGAAAGCGCGCGGGCGATGTCCTGTTCGACAATCACCACTGCCGCGCCCGTGCTGCGGATCGCAGGGAGGGCGGCGTAGATGTCGCGGATCACGACCGGGGCAAGGCCAAGGCTGATCTCGTCACATAAAAGGAGTTCGGGATTGGACATCAGCGCGCGGCCGATGGCGACCATCTGCTGCTGGCCGCCGGATAGCGCGGTGCCGGGAGAGTGGCGGCGGTCCTTCAGGATCGGAAACAGGGCATAGATTTCATCAAGCGACCAGCGCCCGGAGCCTTTGCGGACCTGCCCGCCGATGCGCAGGTTTTCCTCGACCGTGAGGGACGGGAAAAGCCTGCGCCCCTCGGGGACCATGGCGATGCCGCGCTGAAGGATCTGGTCTGCGGGAAGGGCCCCAATGGCTGTGCCGTTGTGCAGGATCATCTGGGGGGCGTTCTTCAAAACACCGGTGATCGAGCGCATCAGGGTGGATTTGCCCGCGCCGTTCGCGCCGATGATCGCGACACATTCGCCGGGGTCGATGTGCAAGTCTATGCCGAAGAGGGCCTTGAACTGGCCGTATTGGGCGTTAAGGCCGTGGGTTTCAAGAACGGCCATCAGACCTCCATCCCCAGGTAGATCTCGCGCACGTCCCGTGAGGCCATGATCACGTCCGGATCGCCAATGCCGATGACCTTCCCGAAGTCTAGGACGAGCAGTCGTTCGACCACCGAGTTCAGGGCATGCAGGACGTGTTCGATCCAGATGATCGTGGTGCCTTTTGCGTGCAGACCCTTGATCGTGGCGACAAGCGCCTGACACTCGCCTTCGGTCAGGCCGCCCGCAATTTCATCAAGGAGAAGAAGTTCGGGGTCGGTCGCCATGGCGCGGGCAAGTTCAAGGCGCTTGCGGTCAAGAAGGGATAGGCTTCCAGCCAACTGGTTCGCTTTCAGTAGAAGCTCGGTGTCGTGCAGGATCGCGACACAGTGGTCGGCGATGTCGGCCTCGCGCTTGCCCTGGCCGTAGGCGGCGGCGGTGAGGAGGTTTTCAAAGGTAGTCAGGCCCTCGAAAGGCTGGGGAATCTGGAAGCTGCGCCCCACCCCCATGCGGACGCGGTCCATCGCAGGGGTGCGGGTGACGTTACGGCCAAGGAAGCTGATCTGTCCGGCATCAGGCAGGATGTTGCCGGTGATCAGGTTGAACAGCGTGGATTTCCCCGCGCCGTTCGGGCCGATGATGCCAAGTGCCTGCCCCTTCGGCACCGAAAACGAAACATCATCGGTCACCTTGAGGGCGCCGAAGCTTTTCGAGACATTCGTAAGGGTCAGGACGTCGGTCATTGGATCAGGGCCGAACATGCGGCCCCCGGTAGCGGGGGCCGCAAAAGGTCAGGCCAGCGCCTCCATCTTGCCGCCGGTCGGAATAGCAGGGGCGGTCTGGTTGTCGACGATCACAAGGTCGAAGGTGCCGTCCTCTTTCCGCCGCCATTGGCCGCCCACAAGGGGTGTCTTGGTGACGTTGGCAGCTGCAAAAGGTGGGACACCTTCGCCCCGCCAGGCGACCTTGCCGACCATCGTATCAAGGTCTGTGGCGGCGATGGCGGCGGCCACGGCATCGGCATCGGTCACGTCCGAGACGCGGCCCATGACGTTGGATGCCACCTCGAACAGCGAATGGACAAAGCCGATGGGCTGGGTCCAGGGCCGGCTGGTCTGCGCCGTGAAATCGGCGGCCAGATCGGCAGCCGAGGACCCTGTCAGCGAGGATTTGAACGGATGGGTGTTGGACCACCACACCTCGGACGACAGGTTGTGGCCCGCCTCGCCCAGCGCCTCGACCGATTGGGGGAACAGGATCGCCTTGGCCACGGTGATGATCTTGGGGGAAAAACCCTGCTGGATCGCCTGATTGCGGAAGGTGGTAAAGTCAGGCGGAATCACCACGCCCGTCACGATTTCCGCATTCGCCGCCTTGAAGGCGTTGATCT
>JANMGI010000630.1:0-2177 GCA_031374565.1 Paracoccaceae bacterium
ATGCCCAGATGCCTCATGCTTCCCGCTCCCGCGTGGCGGCGACAAAGGACCAGACCACGGCCAGCACGATCAGGAAGTACAGCGTCGCCCGGGCGGCCGCCTGACCGTAGGAAAAGCCCTTGATCTCCTCGCCCAGCTCCAGCGTCAGAAAGCGGGTTGCGTCCGACGGCCCGCCCGCGTTGATCGCGAAGGCCTCGGTGTAGATCATGAAGCTGTCGACGAAGCGCAGCAGGAACACGATGGCCAGCGCCCCCGCGATCTTCGGAAGCTGGATGAACCGGAACACCGCCCAGCGTGAGGCCCCGTCTATGGCCGCCGCCTGCCCGTAGGCCGGAGGGATCGCCGACAGCCCCGCATAGGCCAGCACGACGACAAGGCCCAGCCAGTGCCAGGTGTCCACCACCAGGATCAGCACCCAGGTGTGCCAGCCGGTGAATTTCCAGTCGAACCCGATGGCGGCAAGACTTGGCCCCAGCAGCCCCGTCTCGGGCTGGATCAACCCAAGCCAGAACATCGGGATCATGTTCCACGGCACCACCAACGGCAGCGCCACCAGCATCAACCCCCAGACCGCGCGCTTGCCGTAGGTCAGCAAAAGCAGCGCCACCCCGATCCCCAGCGGCACCTGAATGCCAAGGGCAAGGGTGGAGAAGAGCAGGCTTCGCCGCAGCGACGCAAGGAAGCGGTCCGACTGAAGGATGTCGGTAAACCATTGCGGCCCGACCCAGAAGACATCCTGAAGCGTGAAGATGTCATGAAAGCCGTAGTTGATGACGGCGAGGAGCGGGAGCGCGCCGACCAGCCCAAGAAGGCCGAGGGCCGGAAGGACCAGAAACCAGGCGCGATTGTCATGCGGACGCATGGGGATAGGGGAGGGGGAAGGGGGAGGCAGAGTCAAGTCGTCGAAGGGCTTTGTCGCCCCAAAGCATCTGGCTTTTCGGGTCGCGCGCAGGCGCCGGCCCGGCAAACAGCAGTCTAAGGCCACGATCCCTTTGGCCCGGTCCGGCGATGGCTTCGGATGGTTCTGGTGCCAGAATTGATCCTGCGCCGAGTGCCGCAATGACAACGAAGTACCACGACAAGTCTTACGTCGGACACGAACCGGATGCGTTCCTGTCAACGAAGTCCAGCACCAGCCGCAGGAACTCGGAGCGGGTTTGCCAAGGTCCTCCATGGCCGACACTCGGAATCTCTGACAGCGATGCGTTCGGGAGGCAGGCAAAAACCTCGGCTGCGACACGCTTGTAGTGCGGGAAGGTTCTCGCACCGACGATAAGCAAGACAGGGCACTGTACTTTACCTAGCTGTTCGCAGGTCAGTGGAAGCGGAGTGGGTGCGTCGAAATCGGGAACCATCGTGTGGGCATTTTCTAGCAGCATCGACTGAATCCGCGGGTCCAGCGTACCAAAGCCGCCCTGCTTCATTCCCAGCACGAACTCGACCGCCAACGGCATCGCCTTTTCGCCCTCCCCGGCCTTCGCCGTGGCATAGGCTTCGGCGAATCCGTCTCCGAACGCCTTCAGCAGGGATCTGTTCTCGATCGTGTCCGGAAGGATCGAGCTTAGGGATGGTTCGTAGATAGCCACCGACAAGACGAGTTCGGGCATCGCGATGGCTGCGCCAAGCACAATGGCTCCACTGTAGGACCAGCCGACCAGATGGGTGGGTGTGTTCAACGCCCGCAGGATCGCCACCAGATCGGCTATATGCACGTCGCGTGAGAACGGCTTGTCCTGTGGCCACGCTGTCGTCCCGAAGTGCCGATGCGTGTAGGCCATGAAGCGATGGCTGACTGCAACGTCCTGCCACAGCTCGCACCAACCCCGGAGGTCGGCCCAAGAGCCGTTCACGAAAAGGACCGGGTCACCCTTCCCTGCTGAGACGAAGGGAAAATCGACGTCGTCGACCCTGAGCGTTCCTGAAGCGGGCATATCCGGACTGGTGTGCATCCTGTCCTCGCGGCCTTGTTGGTAAAGTATGACACATTTGTGCGCAAAATGCCGGATTTTGCCGGATCAGGTTTCGTGTTTCGCAGGATGAGGTATGCCTTGGCCCGAATCCCTAACACCCCATTAACGCCCACGCCCAACCCCTTGGAATCCCTCACCCCACCAAGCCTGTCCACCGTGGACACTCCCTCCCGCCTTGCCTGCCCGGCCTCAACCCGCTAGGAAACC
>JANMGI010000643.1:0-7730 GCA_031374565.1 Paracoccaceae bacterium
ATCGCAGGTCCCCAGGTTGCGAAGACCGAACCCGATCCTGCCGCGGCAGAAGCCGAGGTTGCGGCATCTGAAATTCCAGATACGCCCCCTGCGCTTCTGTTGTCCGACAAGGGCGCGGTCGTTCTACAGGACCCGGCCCAGTCTGAGCCCGTGGCGGCAAGCAGCGCCAAGGTGATGATCGACACCATTGCCTACACGCCCGAAGGGGAAGTTCAGGTCGGCGGACGCGGGGCTGCCGGGGCAGGGCTGCGGCTCTACCTCGACAATGCGGAAAAGACGACAGTTCTGGTGCCCGACGGCGGGCTTTGGCTTGCGACCCTGCCTGATACCGCGCCGGGGGTGTACACCCTGCGTGTTGACCAGTTGGATGCGGCTGGCAAGGTGACGTCGCGCTTCGAGACACCGTTCAAACGCGAGACGCTGGAAGCACTGGCCGCTCTGGCGAGCGACACAGCCGAACCCGCAACAGAATTGGCCGCTGACTCCGATGCCCCGGCGCAGGTTCAAGCGGCAGAACCGGTGGAAGGTGCCACCGCAGAAGAACCCGCCGCATCGCCGTCAACAGACACTGCCGCTTCGGCAACCGTCGAAGGCGCGGCCCCTGACGCCCCCGCTGCCCCGCAGGAAGACCCGGTGCCGGCTGCCTCGCAACCCCCTGCGTCCGTCACAGTCACCGTCCAGCCAGGTTTCACGCTTTGGGGCATTGCGCAGGAACGCTATGGCGACGGAGTTTTTTACGTTCAGGTGTTCGAGGCCAATCGTGACAAGATCAAGGACCCTGACATGATCTTCCCGGGTCAGGTCTTCGCCGTCCCTGAAACCGCGCCAACACCCTGAACCAGTGGGTCGGCGCGATGTGCGCAGGCCGCCAGCACCTCGGGGTGGTCGCAGCAGCAATCGTTCAGCACGAACGACAGCGTGCTGCCTATGCAGTGCGCATCAACGCTGTAGAACACGTTCCGCGCCACCTTGCGGGATCGTAGCAATCCCGCCTGCTCCAGTGCAGACAGATGAAACGACAGGCGCGGGGCGGCGATACCAAGCGTCTCAGCGATCTGCCCGGCGGCCATGCCTTCCGCGCCCTGCGGGGTCAGCAGGCGGATCAGGTCCAGCCGTGTCTCGTGCGCAAGGGCAGACAGGGCGGCAAGGGCTTTACTTCGGTCCATCGTTCAACTATTCAAGAAGCCTTGAATTGACATTACCCCAAGCACGACCGCCGCGCAACGCCGTTGGCGGGCCAGGACACCCGAATGCGCCGCACCACGAAGACCGCCACCTCGACCGATCAGGGCACCGCCCGCGCCCCTGCAATGACCACCATCCGAAGGGTTGCGCCCTACCTTTGGCCGGACGGGCAGGCCTGGGTGAAGCGGCGCGTCGTCCTGTCGCTTCTCTTCCTGCTCGCTGCCAAACTGGTCTCGGTCTCGACCCCCTACATCTACAAACTGGCCGTCGACAGCCTTTCTGGTGAGGCAGGCACAGACCCCCGCGCGCTGATTGGCCTTGGCGCGGTAGGTCTTGTCGTTGCCTATGGCTTCGCCCGCCTTGGCGCTGTCGTCTTCGGTGAACTTCGCGACGCAGTCTTCGTGCGCGTCGGCCAGCGCGCCATTCGCCGCCTTGCGATCGAGACCTTCACCCACATTCACGAGCTTTCCTTGCGTTACCACATCACCCGCAAGACCGGCGGTCTGTCCCGCATCATCGAGCGCGGGGTCAAGGGAGTCGACTTTCTTCTGCGCTTCATGCTTCTGTCCATCGGGCCGCTGATCCTGGAACTGACCATGGTTGCGGTGATCTTCGCTTTGGTCTTCGGCTGGCAGTATGCGGCCGTCGTCCTTGTCACCATCGCGATCTATGTCTGGTTCACTTTTACGGTCACAGAATGGCGCGTGAAGCTGCGGCGCGAAATGAATGACCAGGACACCGACGCCAACCAGAAGGCCATCGACAGCCTTCTGAACTACGAAACAGTCAAGTATTTCAATGCCGAAGCGCGCGAAGCCGACCGTTACGACGGCGCAATGCGCCAGTATGAAGCCGCTGCCGTGAAGACGGGGCTGTCGCTCTCGTTCCTGAACATGGGGCAGGCAACGCTGATCACCACAGGTCTTGTCATCGTCATGGCGATGAGCGCGATGGGCGTCCGCTCGGGTACCCTGACCGTGGGCGATTTCGTCATGGTCAACGCCTACATGATCCAGATTACCATGCCCTTGAACTTCCTTGGCACCGTCTACCGCGAAATCCGCCAGGCGCTTGTCGACATGGGCGAGATGTTCGCGCTTCTCGGCCAGCCCGCCGAGATCGTGGACGCCCCTGATGCCAAACCCCTGGTGGTCCGGGCAGGCGAGATCACCTTCGACAACGTGCATTTCTCCTATGAGACGGAACGCGCGATTTTGAAGGGCGTATCTTTCACCCTGAAGCCGGGCCAGAAACTTGCGCTGGTCGGCCATTCCGGCAGCGGAAAATCCACCATCGGGCGGCTTCTGTTCCGTTTTTACGACGTCACGCAAGGCGCTGTCCAAATCGACGGGCAGGATCTGCGCCACGTCACCCAGACTTCGCTTCACGCCCAGATCGGCGTTGTGCCGCAGGACACCGTGCTTTTCAACGACACGATCCGCTACAACATCGCTTACGGAAAGGCCGATGCAACCGAAGCCGAGATCATCGCAGCTGCCAAGGCTGCGCGGATCCACGATTTCATCATTCGTCTGCCTGACGGCTACGAAAGCAAAGTCGGGGAACGCGGCCTGAAGCTCTCGGGCGGTGAAAAGCAACGCGTCGGCATCGCCCGCACCTTCCTTAAAAACCCGCCGATCCTGATCCTGGACGAGGCGACAAGTGCGCTCGACACCCAGACCGAACGCTCCATCCAGGAAAGCTTGGCCGAGATGGGGCAGGGCCGCAGCGTGATCACCATCGCGCACCGGCTGTCCACCATCGCCGACGCTGACCAGATTCTTGTGCTAGAAGAGGGTCGTGTCGTCGAACGAGGCCAGCACGACGAGCTTCTGGAACAGGGCGGAGTCTATGCCGCAATGTGGCAACGCCAGATCATGGAGGGCGAGGATTTCGCCAGCCCGGTGGTCGAAATGGAAGGAGCAAAACGCGCCTACGTTTCGATGGACCTTCCTCTGGACGGCAACTGGCGATTTGCTCCTAAGGTCTGACGGTCCCGTGAACCCCGTCACATGACAGGCTTTTTCCTTTGACCATCCGGTCAGGCTTCAGCATTCTGACGCCAATCCGAAAGGGGTGGGCGATGCTTATCCGGCGTCTTGGTCTGGTGCTGATCCTCTGGCTCTGCGGAATGTCCGCTGCGCTGGCGGACAGGCGCGTGGCCTTGCTCATCGCCGCCGAGGACTATGATTTCATTCGCCCCCTCGCGAACCCCGCTAACGACGCCCGTGCGTTAGAACAGGTGTTGCAGGCACTGGATTTCGAGGTCTTCGTTGAAACCAACCGCGATTTGAAACGCACGCGCCGCGCGCTGGAAGATTTCAAGGAAGACGCAAAGGGGGCCGATGTAGCGCTTCTGTTCTTCGCCGGGCATGGTGTCGCCATCGACGGGGTGAACTACCTGCTGCCAACCGACGCCGATGCCTCATCGGCAGCGAAGCTCGCCGAAACCGCGCTACCCCTGTCCGAAGCGCAGGCGGTGATCCAGTCCATCGCCCCTGTTTCCATCGTGCTTCTGGATGCTTGCCGCGATGATCCGTTCTCGGGTGGCGGAAAAGAGGGCAGGGGTGCCGCAGCGCTGGAAGACGACCTGCCGACTGCCACCGCCAAACCGAACCCGGGTCTTGGCCGTATGGGCCGCGCCGATGGGGTTCTCTTTGCCTTTTCCGCTGCACCCAATGAGACCGCGTCGGATGGGGATGAGGCGAACTCTCCCTTCACTGCTGCCCTCGTGCGCCATTTTGCAACGGCCGGGGTCGAGCTTCGGACCGCCCTCACCCTCGTGCAGCAGGACGTCTACGACTGCAGCCGCGGCAAGCAACTGCCTTACATCGAAAGTGGCCTGCCAGAGCTGGTGTTCATCTCCGGTCAGGGCGTCCTTCCCGAACGCGACCAGCTTCTGATCGCGATGGCCGACTTGACCCCCGACATCCGGTCCGAGGTCGAAGCTCTGGCCGCAGAGCGCAATCTGCCGCTTGCTCCTCTCTACGCCGCTCTCCTTTCCGCCGGTCTGGGAGGCCAGACGCCCGAAGAACGCGCCACAATGCTCCTCGGCGCTGCCCAGTCTTATGAACAGTTTCAGTCCGAGCTTCAGAAGTTCCAGTCCGACGACCCCCGTGTTGCCGATCTGCGTGCGAAGGCCGAAGAGCAGCTGACCCTCGGGGCTTTCGACGCCGCCCGCTCTCTGCTGACCGACGCTGCCGAAATCGACGCCACCGCCCGCACGACGATCCGCGAAACCTACCTGTCGCGCACTTTGTCTGAAGCTGCGACCCACATGCTGAATGCCAACGCCGCGAAGACTGACCTGAGGTATGACCTCGCCATTTCTGACTTGCAAAAGGCCACGGCGCTTTATGCCGAGGTTGCAGATCAGGGCATCGATCGTGACGCCCAGTTCTCCTACACCACTGCGCTGACCAGCCTTGGAGAACTGCAGCTTGTCGCCGGCAACACCGAAGCCGCCTATGCCGCGTACAAGGAACGCTCAACCTTTGCCCAATCCCGTGTCGAGGCTGATGCCACCGATGTCGACTGGGTGCGCGAACTGATCTGGTCGATGACCGACCTTGGCAGCGTCTTGCAGCAGCAGGGCTATCTGAAGGAAGCCGAGACCGCCTATTCCAGCGCGCTTGAATTTTCGCAATGGCAGGCCGACCAGATGCCGGACGATGTCGACCTCAAACGCGACCGTCAGGTTGCCGTCAACCGCGTCGGTTCGATCCGTCTGGCCCGCAACGATTACAACGGCGCGCTTGAGGCCCATGATCAGGCTCTGGCCATTGCCGAGGCACTTCTCGCCACCGACCCCCAGAATGTCACCTACCGGATGGACATGTCATTCACCCAGGAACGCATCGGGGATGCGAAACTGGCCGCGGGCGACAAGACCGGCGCCAGGGCCGCATTCGAGGTAGCCCTTCAGGCCTCGGAAGCCTTGGTCCAGGAATACCCCAGCGACGTGGTGATCCGCCGGAACCTGTCGGTCAGCTATGAACGCATCGGTGACATGCTGGTGGACGAAGGCGACTATCCCGCCGCGTTGGAAACCTACGGCAAGGCCCTGACCATCCGCGAAGAACTGGCGGCGCTTGATCCCGACAACAAACCCCGCCAGCGCGACCTTGCCATCAACTTCGACCGCATCGGCGATGTTCAGGGCAAATTGCTGGATATGGAATCGGCGCAGATTTCCTATCAGGCGGCAATGTCGATCAGACAGAAACTGGCCGCGCTTGATCCCACGAACATGGTCTGGCAGCGGGATCTTCTTGTCAGCCTAGACCGAATGGGTGACATCCAGTTTGATGCAAATGACTTTGTGTCCGCGCTTGCATCTCAGGAAGAGGCTCGTCGCATCGCGGAGGGCATCGTCGCGATGGACCCCGAGGACCTGGTGCGTCAATCCGAACTTGGTCTGGCACTGCAGAAGATCGGAGACATCAAGTCGGCCATGGGCGATCCGGCTGGCGCCCGCGAGTTTCAGCAGGCCGCGCTCGACCTCAGGCAGTCACTTGTCGCTGCCGATCCAACAATGCCCCTCTTCCTTCGCGATGCAGCCGTGTCGCTGTCCACAATGGCAGGACTTGACCTCGCCGCCGGCAATCCAGCTGAGGCCGAGCCGCTGATTGCCGATGCCGTGGCGAAATACACTCAACTTGCCGGTGCCGCCCCTGACGACAGCTTTGCCCTGCGGGACCTGTCGATTGCCCAGAATGTCCACACCTCGGCCCTGATGCAGCTTGGCCGCAACAGCGAGGCGGTGACCGTTGCGTCAGCCTCGCTGGAAACTGCCGACCGGCTGTTGCAGGTGGCCCCTGATGATCCAGAACACATGCACGACAGGCTGGTGACCCTGAACCGGCTTGGCGACGCGCAATTCGCGCTTGGTGACAACACGGCGGCAGAGCAAAGCTTCAACGCCATGGTCGCGCAGGGCAATGCGCTGATGGAGATTGATCCCTACAGCACACCTTGGGCCAACGATCTTGGCCTTGCGCTGGAGCGACTGGGAAATGTGCAGTCGGCCATGGGCGATGTTGCCGCTGCGCTGAAAAGCCATCAGGACGCGCTTGCCTTGCGTGATTGGCTGTCGCAACAGGATCCGTCGAACGCAGGATGGTACCGCAACCTCGCCCTCAGCCAGGCCAGCGTCGCCACAGCAATGTCTGACCGCGACGACTTTGCAGCCGCGCTTCCGCACCAGGACGAATCCCTGCGCATCATGCGGGACCTATCGGCGGCCTATCCCGATGACGTCTGGTACAAGCTTGATGTCGTCCGCGCGCTGGATCAACGGGCGGTCCTGCTTCAGGACGGCACTGCCGAGAACCAGGAAGCGCTGGCGATCCTGGAAGAGATGCAGGCCGCAGGCACTTTGCCGCAAGGGTATGACGACTGGATCAGCGGCTTTCGCAAGACTTTGGGCCTGCCATAGGATTTCTGACCGCCGCTGCGATGGGGCAGGGCTTGGCAACCTGCGGACTTTCCCTGTAAGACGGAGAAAACGAAGACAGAGGCCCTGGCGTTGAGCAATCCCGACAGCTTCATCGATGAAGTCACCGAAGAGGTGCGCCGTGACCGCCTGTACCGGCTGTTCCGCAGGTATGGCTGGATCGGGGTGGTCATCATCCTTGGCCTCGTTGGCGGCACTGCCTGGACCGAATGGTCCAAGTCTCGGGCCGAAGCCCGGGCGCAGGCCTTTGGCGACGCGGTGATCGATGCTCTTGACCAGGGCGCTCCGGAAGAACGTCGCGAAGCATTGGCGGCGGTCCCGTCCGATGCGGACCAGACTGCAATCCTGAACTTGATCCTTGCCTCCGACCCGGCCGAAGACAAGGCCACTGGTCTTGCCGCGCTGGAAAAGGTGACGAACGACACCACGCTCAGCCCGGCCTACCGCGATCTGGCGGCATTGCGCCGTGTTCTGGTCGCCGGGTCAGACATGGCCGTCGCCGATCGCCGCACTGCCCTGCAAGGCATTGCCGGTGCAGGCCGCCCCTACCGGGCACTGGCCGAAGAACAACTGGCCTATCTTCTGATCGAAGAGGGCAAGCCGGATGACGCAATAACTGCACTGACCGCGCTTTTGCAGGATCAAGAGGCGTCCGGCTCGCTGCGGGCGCGGGTCGGTCAGGTGGTGACGGCGCTTGGGGGCACCTTGCCCGAAACTACAGGCGGCTGAGGCTGACAATGGATGCGCCGGAAAGGTCCTTTCAAGTGGCAGGCATGACGACGATCCGGCTGATGACCAGCGTGGGGCTTTTGGCCCTTCTTGCGGCTTGCGGCCCGAAGGAAGTGATCCTGCAAGGCGAACGCTTTCCGGTCCGTGCCGACCTTGACGCCTCGGTCCCGGTCGAAGGTCTACCGGCCCCGACTGCGCCGCCGGATGCTGAGAACCAAAGCCTGCCGATTTCGCTTGGGCCGCAGACCGGCGGCGACTGGACGCACCGTGCGGGCAACGCGCGCCACCTGATGCCACACGCCGCCTTGTCAGCCACGCCGAAACTGGCCTGGGTCGCGAACATCGGCTCTGGGTCCAGCCG
>JANMGI010000665.1:0-7013 GCA_031374565.1 Paracoccaceae bacterium
TCCGGCGCACCGAAGGCCTGCACATCGCTGGCAGGCGCCACGCTGAGACCGAAGCCAAGGACCAGCGCCAGAAGGGTGCTGGACCGCAGGGCGGAACGGATGGAAGGGGTGAGGTCGGGCACGATGCGAACTCCTGTTCAACTGACCTGGCGACGGTGGCATCCCAATCGGGACCCTGCCGCGTCGACGCTGAAGAAACAGTTAGTGAAAGGCTTTCGCAATGCAAACCCCGTCGCGATCCATCAAACGCATGTGAATGGATTTGTCACACTGGCGAGGCGAGCCAGACCACGAGGACGCCAAAAGCCAGCGCCAGAAGCCCGATCACCCGGCGTTGGTCGATGCCCAGCGACGCAATCAGCCGCAGGGCATCCTCGATTCGGCGAGGGGCCAGTGCAAGCACCAGCCCCTCCACCGCCAGCACCAGACCCAGTGCCAGGATCAGATGGCTCACGGCGCGGCCGGGGCCGCCTCTGTGGTCGGCCCGACCGAAGCGCCGGTTGGGCGTCCGGCATCGGACCGCAGGTAATCGAAGAACTCGCTGTCGGGCTGCATCACGATGGACGAATTGGCACCCTTCAAGCTGACCTCATAGGCCGCAAGCGACCGGATGAAGGCAAAGAACTCCGGGTCCTGACCATAGGCTTCGGCAAGGATTCGGTTGCGTTCGGCATCGGCCTCACCACGGATCACTTCGGCTTGCCGCCGCGCGTCCGAGGTCAGTTCCACCACCGTCCGGTCAGCGGCTGCGCGCACGCGCTGCGCTGCTTCACCGCCGCGCGCCTTTTCGTCCGCCGCTTCCCGGTCACGTTCGGCCCGCATCCGGGCAAAGGTCGCTTCCAGGTTCTGTTCGGGCAGATCGGTGCGGGTCAACCGCACGTCGATCACGTCGATGCCCAAGGCCTGCCCTTCGCGCTTGGCGATGGTCAGGATCTGGTTCATCAGCCCGGCACGATCCTGGCTGAGCACCTGTTCCTGCGTCGCGTTGCCCAGCACTTCGGGGATCGCCTGCGACAGGATGTTGCTGAGAAGCTGCTGCGCCCGATCTTCGCCCGCGGTGCCGACCGACTGGCGGAATTCCACCAGATTGACGATCCGCCAGCGCGCGAAGGCATCGACCACAAGGCGTCGGTCGGACAGCAGGGTAACTTCGATGGGCTGGGTCTGAAGGCCAAGGATGCGGTCTTCATACAGCACCACATCCTGCATCAGCGGGATCTTGAACCCAAGGCCGGGAGTTTCCTTCACCTGCATGACTTCGCCAAATTGCAGGACCAGCGCCTTCTTGCGTTCGTCCACGATGAAGACTGACGACAAGACCAGCACCAAAAGCACCACCAGCGCCGGAACGATGTAGATCGCGCGCATCAGTTGGTCCCCCCTGTGGTTCCGGCGCCCTGAGCGGGCGTCATCCGGCCAAGTTCGTTCAACGGCAGGAAGGGCACGACACCCTGCCCTGCTTCGCCACCCGAAACGCCGTCAAGGATCACCTTGTTCATCCCGCCAAGCACCCGTTCCATGGTTTCGATGTAAAGCCGCCGCCGGGTGATTTCCGGGGCTTTCACGTATTCGTCGAAGATCGAGATGAAGCGCGCCGCTTCACCCTGGGCCGAGTTCACCGCTTCGGCGCGGTAGCCTTCTGCGGCTTCCATCAAACGCGCGGCCTCACCCCTTGCACCGGCCGTGACCTGGTTGGCATAGGCGTCGGCCTCTTTTTCCAGCCGGTCGCGTTCCTGCTGCGCGGCCTGCACGGCGCGGAAGGCATCGATCACCTCACGCGGGGGCTGGGCGACTTGCAGGTTGACCCGGATCACCGTGATGCCGGAATTGTAGCTGTCCAGCGTGGACTGCACTGCGGTGCGCAGGTCCGAGGAGATGACGCCCCGGTCTCGGTTCAGGATCGGCGACAGTTCCGAGCGGGCGATGATGTCGCGCATAGCACTTTCGCTGACGGCGCGGATGGTGATTTCCGGATCAGCCAGGTTGAAGAGGTATTTCTCGGGGTCCGAAATGTTCCAGACCACCTGGAAACCAATGTCGACGATGTTCTGGTCCCGCGTCAGCATCAAGCCGGAATCAGTGCTGCCTGCCACAGTGCCGATGTCGGTCGTCCGTTCCCCGGTGACCTGGACCTTTTCGTATCTCACGACGGGCCAGGGGGCGAAGTTCAGCCCGGGGTCACCGACGCCTGCGGTTTCGCCCAAGAACAGCTCGACCGAGCGTTCTTCGGGCCGCACGGTGTAGAAAGACATGAAGGCCCAGACTGCGACCAGCGCCAGCGCGCCAAGAGCGACGCCCTGTTTGGTCAGCATCGGGCCGCCGGGATCGCCGCCGGGACCACCGGTGCCGCGATTGCCGCGCCCGCCCATCAGGACGCGCAGCTGCTCTTGTCCGCGCTTCATCAGCTGGTCGATTTCGGGGATCTGCGGGCCGCCTTCGCCACGCCGCCCGCCACGACGGTCTTCATCGTCGTTGTTGCCCTTGCCGCCCCGGTCATCGCCACCCGAGCCGCCACCGCCGCCCCAGGGACCGCCACTACCTGCCATCGATCAGAACCTCTTGCTTACTCTTGTGCCTAAGCTGGTCATATCCAGCCGGAAATCAACCCACTGCGACCGGATGTCAGGCCGTTCGGGCCGGTTTTCGCATCGTGACCAGCTCTTCGGACATGGTCGGATGCACCGCGCAGGTGGCGTCGAAATCTTCCTTGGTCGCCCCCATGCGGATCGCGATAGCCGCCAGCTGGATCATCTCGCCAGCTTCGGGGGCCACGATATGGCAGCCCATAACCTTGCGGGACGCTTGGGCGACGATCAGTTTCATCAGCACCCGGTCCTGTTTGCCGGCAAAGGCCGTCTTCATCGGGCGGAAGGCGGTGGCGTAGACCTCGATCGGTTCTTGCGCGCGGGCGGCCTCTTCGGATAGGCCCACGGACCCCATCTCGGGCTGGGTGAAGACGGCCGAGGCGACCAGCTGGTGATCGAAGGCGGTGGGCCTGGCACCAAAGACGGTGTCGGCGAAAGCGTGGCCCTCGCGGATTGCAACCGGGGTCAGGTTGATCCGGCCGGTCACGTCACCCACGGCGAAGACAGATGGGACCCCGGTCTGGCTGAAGCGGTCGACGGGAATCTCGCCGGTGCGGCCAAGGTCCAGCCCCAGCGCCTCCAACCCCAGGCCGGTGGTGTTCGGACGGCGGCCCGTAGCGTAAAGCACCAGGTCGAACTCACGCTCGGACCCGTCGGTCGCCACTGCGCGGATGCCCGTTTCCGTCTGTTCCAGCCGCATCACGTCAGTGCCGCAGTGGATGTCGATCCCGCCCGTCTGCATCGCGTTCGCGACATGGCCCCGCGCTTCTTCGTCAAACCCCCGCAGAATCTGCGCGCCGCGGTAATAGAGGCTGACCGCAACCCCGAGGCCTTTCAGAATGCAGGCGAATTCGCTGGCGATGTAGCCGCCCCCCACCACCAGTGCCCGCTTTGGCAGTTGAGGCAGGTGGAACATCTCATTCGACGTGACGGCAAGCTCTGACCCCGGAAATTCCGGCACGAAGGGCCTCCCGCCCGTCGCTATCAGAATGTGCTTCGTGCTGAACTCCTGCCCCGAGGCCAGCCTGACCCGGTGCGCATCGACGATCACCGCGCGCTCGTCATGTATGGTCACACCGGCATTTTTCAGCGTGTTGCGATAGGCACCCTCCAGCCGGTCAAGCTCTGCCTCCAGCCTGAAGCGGAAGGCCTGCCAGTCAAAGGCCCCGGCCTCGACCTGCCAGCCGTAGGCGCGGGCTTCCTCCATCGCTTCGGGAAAGCCGCTGGCGAAGACCATCAGCTTTTTTGGCACGCAGCCCCGGATCACGCAGGTGCCGCCCATCCGGCTTTCCTCGGCCAGGCCAACCTTCGCGCCATACTCACCCGAGGCAACCCGCGCCGCGCGCACCCCGCCCGAGCCACCACCAATGACAAAAAGATCGTAGTCGAAGGTCATTTCATCGCCGCCATTGCCCCGAACCGCGCCGCACTTGCCTAGCCGATCTTCCGGCCACACGAAAGCCCGCGAATGCCTGCCCACAAAGGCTGACACCCGGCGAGGTGATCGCCGGGTGTCCTGAAATGTTCCGTTGCAGGGTCAAGGACCCGCGTGTCAGTCCAGCGTCGAAGCCCAGGCGGCGGCCAGACCCGGACCGTAGCTGGTTGTCAGGTTGTTGCGCTTGCCGGTCGAGGTGCCCAGCGGGATGCGGATGCCGATCCCATAGTTGTCGTCAAAGCCGCTGTCTTCGGTGTTGGCAATGATGTCCATGGTCTCATAGCTCAGCGTGCCAATGATGCGGTCGCTGAACTGATAGTCCACGTCCACCCCGAGGGTCCGGTATTTGCCCCAGTCACCTTCGTCTTCGAAGATGTTCTTCGAGCGGCCCTGCTCAAGGTCGGCGGTCAATGTCAGCTTGTCGATGGTGGTGGAAACGCCGATCCGCTGGAAGCCGCCGATGAACGCCACGTCGCCTTCATCACCAACCATGTCGGCACGCCCAAGCTGAGCGAAGAACGACACCGCCCCCATGTCGTATTGTCCTTCGATTCCATACAGCTTGCCCGACACATAGTCATTGCCGCTGGGCGTATCGTCACTTTGGAACTTGTTGCGACCGATGAACGCGCCGGCATAGGCCGGGCCAAAGTTGCGGCCCATGTGAAGACCGATGCTGCGCGCGCCTTCCGGGGCGTAGTCGCCAAAGTCCTCGTCTCCGATGTCCCGGTTGTAGACATTGACATCGCCGAAGACGCGCCAGTCCCCGAACGTGGCCCCTGCCCAGCCCGACAGCTTGTAAGAGGGTTCCGAAAACCTTTCGTCGTCGTCGTCCGTGCTCAGGAAAGGTGCATTGCCAAATGACAGTGCAACTTCGCCCTCAAATCCTTACGCGTGCGCTTGCCCGGCAACTGCTGCAACCAGAAGCGCCGCGCCAAAAGTCTTTTTGATCATGTCCTGTCTCTGCTCTTATGCCCATGGCTCACTCCTCCGGGGCGCGGCGCAGGGTTCGCCTTCGGGAACCCTTGGTATCAGCCTGCGGCCACGGATGTGAATGTTGGAATACTACAATTTTCTCCACACAATGCATCAGATAGCAGCAAACAGTGTTCGATTGTTGCAGATACATCACTGGCCCCGAAGCCCGGGCCCTTAGTCCAGATCGGCAAAGATGTTGCGGTTGTCAGCCACATCGACCGAGCCGTTCTCGACCTTGCCCGAGTTGATGTCGCGCACCGTCACCCTGCCGTCGCCATGGCCGATCACCACCACATCGCAGATGTCGATGAAAAGCCCGTTCTCGACCACACCTGGAATCTGGTTCAGCACCAGCGCCAACTGCCGGGGGTTTCCGATCCGGGTCAGGCTGAGGTCCAAGAGATAGTGCCCCTCATCGGTGCGCAGGGGCACATCCTTGGCCATCCGCAGCGCCACGTCGCGGGTCAGCACGTCCAGACTGTAAAGCGTCTCTTCGATCAGGGCTTTCGTGGTCTGCCAGCCGAAGGGGATCACCTCGACCGGCAGCGCAAACGCGCCAAGTTGCGCCACTTCCTTTGCCGCATCCGCGATCACGATCATCCGGTCGCTGGCGGTGGCAACGATCTTTTCCTGCAACAAGGCCGCCCCGCCGCCCTTGATCAGGTTGAGGTTGGCGTCAAACTCATCCGCGCCGTCGATGGTCAGGTCCAGCCATTTCGTCTCGTCCAGGCCCACGACCTTCAGCCCCAGATCGCGCGCCAGCGCCGCCGTGCGGTGCGAGGTGGCAACGCAGGTCACGCTCAGACCTTCATCGCGCACCCGTTCGGCAAGACAGCGCACCATCCACGCCGCAGTCGAGCCGGTGCCCAGCCCCAACTTCATGCCGTTTTCGACAAAATCCACCGACCGGCGGGCGGCCACGAATTTGGCCTGATCAATCGTCGAAAGCTCGGCAGCCATTGCAGTCCCCCTGTTTGTTCGTCCGAAATACCGCAAAGTCATCCTTTGGGCGAGAGTCTTCGGAGCAGGTCCCTGCGCTATCTTCACCCAGTCAGGTCGCGTCGTCCAGTCGCGCCACCGCCGCTGACACCTCGGCCACCGTCAGCGCCCCGTCCTTGTCGGCGTCCAACTGCATCATCGCGCGAAGCAAGGTCGCTTCGGCCTCACCCAGCCCGGCAAGCGCTGCCGCCGCACCCGAAGCTGCCATTTCGGCTGGATCGACCGCGCCATTGCCGTCAGCATCGGCGGCGGTGAACTGCCGTTCCATCCGGCCCCGGCCCTGCGCGCTGGCTGCGTGTTGGGCAACGGCCAACTCGTCGCGCGCCACACTGCCATCCGCATCAAGGTCCATCGCCAGAAACCGGCGCAGGCTGGAGGCCCGCGCCCCGGCCCGTTCCAGTGCGATATGCGTCTCGATTCCGTCAAGGCGCAAACCACCCGCATCACCGAAGCCTGCGATCAGGTCGATGGCCTTTGCCTCGAACCGTTCAGGGTTGCGGGCCATGGCTTCGGCCAGCGGATCATCTTCGGCCAGCGCCGCCTGCGCCACCAGCATGCCAAGCCCCACCATCGCCGCTGTGCGCCGTATCATCTGAGTCTCCCGGTCATGATCCGACCCGAAATTTGCACCGAAGAAGGTTGACGAAGGGTTAACGGCCAATTTCCCAGTCACCCCCGACAGGCCTCGCAAGGAATGCTGCGCCGGAACGCGTCAGAGGGTCGCTTTTCGGCCTGCGTCGGGGCTAGAGTTCGGCAAGGCTCGCCGGAACACGTCAGGACTGCCGATGTACACGCTGCACTTTGCCCCCGACAACGCGTCCCTGATCGTCCGTCTGGTGCTGGACGGGGCGGGCATCCCCTATCGCACGGCCCTGGTGGACCGGGCCACGCGCCAGCATGACGGACCGGCCTACCGCGCGCTGAACCCCACGGGGCTGATCCCGACGCTGGAAACGCCGGTCGGCCCGATCTCGGAGACCGGGGCGATCCTGCTTTGGCTGGCCGACACCCACCGC
>JANMGI010000709.1:0-3688 GCA_031374565.1 Paracoccaceae bacterium
GACCGAAGTCAGGTGTCTTGCGGCGGCAGTCATCACGATCTTGCCGACGGCGGGCGAGCCGGTGAAGAAAATGTGGTCGAAAGGCAGGGACAGAAGATCTTCGGCCACCTGCTTGTCGCCTTCGACGACCGCCACCATATCGGACAGAAAGGTGTCGGCGATCATCCGGGCAAGAAGTGCGCTGCTTGCGGGCGCAAGCTCGGATGGTTTCAGGATCGCGGCGTTTCCTGCGGCAAGGCAGGATGCCAGCGGTCCAAGCGCCAGATGCACCGGCAGATTCCAGGGCGCGATGATCAGGCAGGTACCGCGCGGCTGCGGGTTGATCCGGGCAGATGTGCCGAAGGTGGCAAGGGTGGGCATCGCCCGGCGGGGCCGCATCCAGGCGCGCAGATGGCGGCGGGCGTGACTGATTTCTTGCAGCGTATTGAGGTAATCCATCAGGATCGCCTCGGCCTCTGGCCGACCCAGATCGGATTGCAGGGCGGTGACGATGGCGCGTTCGTTCAGGCGCACGACATTCGCCAGCTTGTCCAGCGCGGCGCGGCGTTCGGCCAGGCCAAACCGTTGGCGGCGGGTGTCGTTCCCGACCTTCATCCTGTCGAAAAGCGTGGTGATGCCTGCGCGGTCCATGCCGCGACACTAGCCTATCCGCGCACCAATCCCAGAGCGACGCAGCGTCAGGCCAGTTCCGGCAGGAACGCGGGGCAGGCCAGTTCCAGCCCTTCGGCATAGATCACTTCGTCATCGTCAAAGCGCAAGGTGTAGAGACGTACGTTGCGGTGCGATTCGAGGCAGACAAACTCACCATCCGCGAGGCGTGATGCGGGGACTGCGGCAACGGCCTGACCGAAGATCGCCTGCGCGCGCCAGTCGCGGATCAGAATGGGCTGGTCGGGAGAAACGAGCAGGTCCTGATCGGGCCGGTCATGGCCCATGGTCGAGGCGCGGATGCGCACAAGGTCCACCGTCTTGCGCGCCACGACAGACACCGACGTCAGCCGCCGCATTCCCGCGCGTGTCACGATCCGGTCGCCGGAGGTTAGGAAGTCGACGGGCAGCACCCCGTCCAGCGTGCGCACCTTGGTGCCTGCCAGTATGCCCGCTGTAAGTGGCGTTCCCGCCCCACCTGCCGATCTGGAAAACGGCGCGTTCGCGTCCATTCCCGTGTCCTCACATCTTGTCCCGCCCCCAACTTCGCCAAGCTTTGTGGTCGGGGTTCGATGCCAGTTCGGTCATTTCGGGGCAGTTGTGGCCTGATCACGCGGTGGTTGTGGCGGGAATGGGGCGGCGCTTTTGCCCCTCGCGCGTTCCCGCTGGCTTTGCTAGAAGACATGCCGTGCGGGTGTGGCGAAATTGGCAGACGCACCAGATTTAGGTTCTGGCGCCGCAAGGCGTGGGGGTTCAAGTCCCTCCACCCGCACCAGTCTGTCCCGGTTGGCAGGCGAATTACCCCTTACACCGGCAGGAAAGCTTTGCTAGAAGGCGCGCGATGTTGCGCTGGGCCTTGGCTTTGCGCAGGCAAGCTATTGCGCAATCGCGCCCGAATGATCGAGGAAGGACGTCCCCCCATGCAGGTCACCGAGACCCTGAACGAAGGCCTCAAGCGCGGCTATACCATCACCGTCACGGCGGCTGAACTGGATGCCAAGGTGCACGAAAAACTGCTCGAGGCGCAGCCCGAGGTCGAGATCAAGGGCTTTCGCAAGGGTAAGGTGCCGCTGGCGATGCTGAAAAAGCAGTTCGGCACCCGCATCATCGGTGACGCGATGCAGGAAGCCATCGACGGCGCGATGAAGGGCCATTTCGACAAAAGCGGCGACCGTCCGGCGTTGCAGCCCGAAGTGAAGATGGTCGGCGGCGAAGAATGGAAAGAGGGCCAGGATGTCGTGGTCGAGATGACCTATGACGCGCTGCCGCCGATCCCTGAGGTTGACGCGGGCAAGCTCAAGCTCGACCGCCTGATCGTGAAAGCCGATGACAAGGCGATTGCCGAGGCGCTGGAAAATCTGGCAGGGTCCGCCAAATCCTTTGATGACCGCAAGAAGGGCGCGAAGGCCAAGGACGGCGACCAGATCGTCATCGACTTCAAGGGTTCGGTCGACGGTGAGGCTTTCGAGGGCGGCTCGGCCGAAGACTACCCGCTGGAGCTTGGGTCGAAGTCGTTCATTCCGGGCTTCGAAGAGCAGCTTGTCGGTGCCAAGGTTGGCGACGAAGTGGCGGTGAACGTGTCGTTCCCGGAAGGCTATGGTGCTGCGCATCTGGCCGGAAAGGCCGCCGTTTTCGCCTGCACCGTGAAAGCGGTGAAAGAGCCGAAACCCGCCGAAGTCGACGACGAGCTTGCCAAGAAGTTCGGTGCCGAGGACCTTGCCGCGCTGAAAGCCCAGATCGCCGAGCGTCTGGAAGCCGAATACAAGGGGGCCGCGCGCGCGGTTCTGAAGCGTTCTTTGCTGGATCAGCTGGACGGCATGGTCAAATTCGACCTGCCCGCGAACCTGGTCGAGGCGGAAGCCAACCAGATTGCCCACCAGCTGTATCATGAAGAGCATCCGGAAGATCACGGCCACAACCACGGTGCCATCGAGACGTCGGACGAGCACAAGACCTTGGCCGTCCGCCGCGTGCGCCTTGGCCTTCTCCTGGCCGAGATCGGTCGCAAGGCCGAAGTGACTGTGTCCGACGCGGAAATGACTCAGGCCGTTCTGGCCGCTGCCCGCCAGTATCCGGGGCAGGAGCGTCAGTTCTTCGAATTCGTGCAGAAGAACCAGCAGATGCAGCAGCAGCTGCGCGCGCCGATCTTCGAAGACAAGGTGGTTGATCACCTCGTTGGTCTTGCGAAAGTGACCGACAAGGAAATCTCGAAAGAGAAACTTCAGAAGGCTGTCGAGGCGCTGGACGAAATGTAAGCTGCCCAGTCAGGGCGCAAGGATCAGGCCGCGCCTTCGGGTGCGGCCTTTTCCTTTTGCCCTTCAGCCCGGATGACCAGCAGCCCGGCCACGATCAGCAGCGCGATCCCCGCCCAGGCAAGGGCCGTGGGCAGCTGCGACCAGAAGAGCCAGCCCCAAAGCACACCCCAGATGATGAAGCTGTATTCGAAGGGTGCCACCGTGGATGACGGCGCCACGCGGTAAGCGTAGGTGAGAAGCGACAGACCGATGGATGCGATCAACCCGCAGGCCATGAAAAGCAACAGGTCGCGCAGTGGCATCGGCTGCCAGCCCCGGGTCAGAAAGGCAAGCGAGGGGTGGCTTGCCCCGTCATAGGCCCCGGAGCCGAAGACGGCGGCAAGGGCAAGGGCACCGGCCAGAAACGTCAGGTTTCCCCAGAACGTCATCGCCGCCGCGGTTTCGGTTCGGCCCAGAATCCGGGTGGCAAGCTGGGTCAAGGCATAGCCCGCAGCGCCGAGGACCGGCAGCAGCGCGGCCGGATCAAAGACGCTGGCGCTTGGGTTGAAGATCATCAGCATGCCCGCGAACCCCGCCGCCAACGCGAGGATGTTGATCGGGCCGATCCGTTCCTTGAAGACAAGGGCGGCAGCGATGGTGATGAAGAGAGGGGCGGTGAAGAACAGCGCAACCGTATCGGCCATCGGCATCGCGGCGAGGCCAAGGTAATAGGCGGTGTAGGCCAGAAAGTTCAGCAACCCCCGCGCCAGCATCCAGCCCCAGTTCGGGGTGGTGATCGTGGTCAG
>JANMGI010000711.1:0-4624 GCA_031374565.1 Paracoccaceae bacterium
AGCCCCTCGGCCACGATGTCCCGCGCGCCTTCAAGTGCTGCCTTGGTGTCCGGGAACGCTTCGGACAGGAACCCGCCCGCCAGCGCTACCGGGTCCGCCATCCGGTTCGCAAGGATCGCATCCACCAACCCCTGCAACCCCGCCTCGCGCGCGATCATCGCCTTGGTGCGGCGCTTGGGCTTGTAGGGCAGGTAGATGTCCTCCAACTCGGCCTTCGTCACCGCCCCCGCGATGGACTTCGCCAGCGCGTCGGTCAGCTTCCCCTGCTCGGTGATCGACGACAGGATCGCCCCCCGCCGCGCCTCCAGCTCGCGCAGATAGCCCAGCCGCTCCTCCAGCTTGCGCAGCTGCGTGTCGTCAAGGCCCCCTGTCGCTTCCTTGCGGTAGCGCGCGATGAACGGCACCGTCGCGCCGCCGTCCAGAAGCTCTACCGCAGATGTCACCTGCTGTGGGGTCGCCCCGATTTCCGTGGCGATAAGGCGGGGGATCTGGGTCACGCTCATGCGAATCCTCATGGTCTGGGGCGGGCAGCTTAGCCGCGCGCCCGGACGGGGTGAAGCCCGACCGAGGCCTTCGCCGCACACCGGATCGACATCAAGCAGAGGGAAGATAGGGAAGATGGTACAGCTTCCCCGGCTCGAACGGGGGACCTCTAGATCCACAATCTAGCGCTCTAACCAACTGAGCTAAAGCTGCACTTGTGGCGCGATTTAGCCCCCCTCCCCCCCGATTGCAAGTGCCAATGCAAGCGCTATTGCCATCACTGCGCCGACTTCAACCAGACGGTTTTTTCTTGCACCCCGCCCCGCAGCCCGCTACCCGGAACCAAAGCCGGAGCACGACCATGGGCATCAACTCTCCCAGTGACATTGCCGCGAATATCCAGATCGGGCCGACCGATGCCGGCATGGTCCGCATCTTCATTGAGGCGGAAGGCGGCATTGACCTGCCGCTCGACTTCGACCCTGATGAGGCCGAGGAAATTGCCGAAGAATTGCGTGCCGCCGCCGAAGCCGCCCGGGCGATGGGCACCCGACCCGCGCCAAAGCCGAAGAAGCGCTGACACCGGACCGGGGGCGCAAATCATTTCGAAAAGGTTTGTAAATTCCTTCCAAGGAAGCTGGCCCCCCGTGCTCCATTGACCCCGCCCGATTGACCCCGCCCGTCTCTCTCGTCACGATCACAGCTGCACGACCCCGGAGGACCATTCCATGGCCGCAGACGGAAACCCCGCAGTTCCCGAAGATGACGACGATGCGGGCGACTGGGGGCCGTTCGGCAAGCCCCTCTTCAACGACCCCTCCGCGCGCGCCCTGTCCCGCGTCGGCGTGGTCGATGTCGGCTCGAACTCGGTCCGGATGGTGGTGTTCGACGGAGCTGCCCGCTCGCCTGCCTATTTCTACAACGAAAAGATCATGTGCGGCCTGGGTAAGGGGCTGGCGCAAACCGGACGGCTGAACCCCGAGGGCAAGGCCCGCGCGCTGTCCGCCCTGAAGCGGTTCTCGCTTCTGGCCAAGGGCATGGACATCGCCCCCTTCACCGTTGTCGCAACCGCCGCGACGCGTGAAGCCGAAGATGGCCCGGAATTCCAGGCCCAGGTCCTGCGTGAGACCGGCCTCAAGCTGCACGTCATCGACGGTGACGAAGAGGCCCGGCTCTCTGCCCAAGGTGTGCTTCTGGGCTGGCCTGAAGCCAAGGGCATCGTCTGCGACATCGGCGGCAACTCGATGGAACTGGCCCGGATCGGCGACGGCCGTGTCGGCAAGCGCGTGTCCACCCCGCTTGGCCCGTTCCGCCTGCAACAAGTCTCTACCGACCCAAAGGTCCGCAAAGCCCACATCGACGCGATCCTTGAGACAGCCGCCAAAGAGATCCGCCCCGACGGCGACCGGCTTTACCTTGTCGGTGGCAGCTGGCGCGTCATCGCGCGGCTGGACATGGAGCGGCGGAATTACCCGCTCACCGTCCTGCACGAATACCGCATGACCCCCGACGGGCTGACCGCCACGCTAGACTGGCTGCAAACCACCGACCTGCCCGCTCTGCGCGGTCGCACCGGCACCTCAGCCGAACGGATGGAGCTTGTCCCCCTCGCCTGCGAGGTCCTGCGCGAGATGATCCGCATCCTGAAGCCCTCGGAAATCGACGTGTCGGCCTACGGCATCCGCGAGGGCCTCCTCTTCGAACAGATGCCCGACCGCCTGCGCGCCCGCGACCCCCTGATCGAAGCGGCACGGATGACCGAACTGACCCAGGCCCGCATTCCCGGCTTCGGCAAGAAGCTTTTCGCCTTCCTTGAACCCCTCTTCAAAGGTGCGACGGATGAGCGTCTCCGCCTGATCAAGGCCGCCTGCCTTTTGCACGACACCACCTGGCGCGCACACCCCGACTACCGGGCCGAAGCCTGCTTCGACAACGCCACCCGCGCCAACCTTGGCGGGCTTGACCATCCAGGCCGCGTCTTCCTGGGCCTCGCCCTCCTTCACCGCTACAAGAACAGCCGCGCCGGCAGCCGGATGGAACCCCTCTTCCGCCTCCTCACAGAAACCGACATTCAGGAGGCCGAAGCCTTGGGCAAGGCCATGCGCTTCGGCGCGATGTTCTCGATCGGCGATCCGTCACAGGCGGGCGAGCTGCGCTGGAACCCGAAGAAACGCCAGCTGACCCTGGCCCTGACCGAAGACGGCCTCGGCCTTTTCGGTGAAGTCGCTCAAGCCCGTTTCACCGCACTTGCGCTGGCCATGAAGGCGCAGACCAACGTTGTCCTGAAGGCCGCCGAATGATGCTGGCGCTGGATCACATCGCGGTGTCTGCCGCCACCCTCGACGAAGGTGCCGCCTGGGTCGAAACAGCGCTTGGCGTGCCGCTCGCAAGCGGTGGCAAGCACCCCCACATGGGCACACACAACCGGCTTCTGTCGCTGGGCGACCTTTATCTTGAAGTCATCGCCACCGACCCTGACGTCGCACAGCCCGGCCATCCGCGCTGGTTCGACCTTGACAGCTTCCGCGGCCCGCCCCGACTGACAAACTGGATCTGCCGCACCGACGACCTTGACGCCGCCCTTGCCGCAGCCCCCCCAAAGACCGGCACCGCGACTGACCTTTCGCGCGGCGACTACCGCTGGCGCTTCGCCATTCCGGCGACCGGCAAGCTCCCCTTCGACGACTGCCACCCCGCGCTGATCCAGTGGCAGGGCGAACTTCACCCCGCCAAGTCCCTGCGCGACCACGGCATCCGCCTGATCAGGCTTCAGATCACCCATCCCGATGCCCCCGCCCTGCAAGCCTCCCTTCAGGGCCTGACCGACCCCCGCATTCACATCGCGCTTGGCCCGCACCCCTCACTCCGCGCGACCTTCGCCACACCGAACGGCACCCGTGTCCTGACATGATCCGCCCTGCCTGTGCCGCCGACGCACCGGCCCTTGCGGCCATTCTCAACCACTGGATCCTCCACACCTCCGTCACCTTCAACCCGGTCCCGAAGACGCCGGAAGACATCCTTGCGATGATCGCCGACAAGGCCGCCGCCGGGCACGCCTTTCTGGTGGCCGAGGATGCCGGGTACATCATCGGCCAGGCGGCTTACGGCCAGTTTCGGGGCGGTGCGGGCTACCGCACCTGCATGGAACACTCGATCTCGCTTCTCCCCGGCACCCCGCGCAAGGGCCTTGGCCGCGCGCTCCTTACCGCCATCGAGGACCATGCCCGCACCGCCGGCGCGCACCAGATGATCGCCGGCGTCTCGGGCGAGAACCCGGATGGACAGGCCTTCCACACCCGCATGGGCTACCGCCCCATCGCCACCATCCCCGAAGCGGGCTTCAAGTTCGGCCGCCACATCGACCTTGTGCTGATGCAGAAATTCCTCTGACATCCGTCCCCGCCCCGGCTATTCTCTCCCCATGTCGATCTGGACCCGCATCTCCGAAGCCCTCGCCGCCCTTGCCAAGGGCGAACCGCTCTCCGTCGTCTTCGACCGCTTGCGCAACGATCCTGCACCCGAACACTCCATCGGCTTCACCATCGCGGTCCTTGCCTTAGGTGCCAAGATGGCCAAGGCCGACGGCACCGTCACCCGCGACGAGGTCACCGCCTTCCGCCGCATCTTCACCTTCCCCGAAGGCGAAGAAGCCCACGCCGCCCATGTCTTCAACCTGGCCCGGCAGGATGTCGCTGGCTTTGATTCCTATGCCCGCAAGGTTGCCCGGCTTTTCAACCCCGAAGGTCGCCCGATCTGCGCTGATGATCATCACGTCCTCGTCGACATTCTGGAGGCCCTCTTCCAGATTGCCATAGCAGACGGCACCTACCACCCCGGAGAGGACGCTTTCCTTGTCGAGGTTGCACAAGCCTTCGGGCTGGACGACCGCTGCTTCACCATCGTCCGCTCCCGCCTGGTCGAAGGCGCGCCCCGCGATCCCTACGATGTCCTCGGCCTGCCCCGCGACGCCCCGAAGACCGCCGCCCGCAAGGCCTGGCGCGACCTTGTCCGCAACACCCATCCCGATGTCCTGCAATCCCGCGGCATCCCGCCCGAGGCGATGAAACTGGCCGAACGCCGGTTGCAACTGATCAACGAAGCCTGGCGCGAGATCAGCGCGAAGGAAGCCGCATGACGG
>JANMGI010000732.1:0-3340 GCA_031374565.1 Paracoccaceae bacterium
CGAAATCCGCACGTTGCTGTCCGTTCCCACCCCAAAGCGGCCCCCAGCGGCAAGCCAGCCCGGCGCGTCAAAGACTCCGTCGCCAAGGTTTGCTTCGGTGATCGGGCAAAGACCCGCCACCGCTCCGGTCTTCGCCAGCGCTGCCGTTTCCCCCGGTGTCATCTGCGTCGCGTGGATCATGCACCAGCGGGCGTCGAGGGGCAGGTTGTCACAAGCCCAGTCCACGGGACGCGCGCCCCAGGCGGTCTGAACCTCGGTCACTTCGGCAACCTGCTCGGCGATGTGGATATGGATCGGCCCTTTGGTCATCCCCGACACACGGTCCAACGTCCCCCGGCTGACCGCCCGCAGAGAATGCGGCGCGACGCCCATACCCGCATCCGAAACACCGGAAAGTGCCCGCTCTGCCCCCTCAAGCAGCTTTGCGTAGACCTCGGGGGAAGAGCCAAACCGCGACTGCCCCCCCGCCAGCGCGCGACCGTCCACCCCGCCTTGTTCGTAGATCACCGGCAGATGGGTCAGCCCCAACCCCGTCTCGCGCGCTGCTTGCGCTATGCGGGCCGACATCTCGGCGGGGTCAGCATAGGTGCCACCGCCAACCGGGTGGTGCAGATAGTGGAATTCACAGACCGCAGCGAACCCCGCCTCGGCCATCTCCACCATCGCCTGCGCCGCAATCGCCTGCACATCTTCGGGCGAAAGGCGGTCCAGGAACCGGTACATCAGCGCCCGCCAGGTCCAGAAACTGTCCTGCCCCGCCGTGCGGCTTTCGGTCATCCCCGCCATCGCCCGCTGAAAGGTGTGCGAGTGCAGGTTCACCGGCGCGGGCAGGATCGCGCCATGTCCCTGCCCCGGCACGCCTGCCGTCACTTGCGCGATCCGGCCCTCCTGAACGTGGATACGGACATCCTGTGCCCAGCCATCGGGCAGCAAAGCGGTCTTGGCGTGAAGGATCATGGCGACTCACTTGACTTGGATTATGTCTAGACATATTAGCCAAACATGCAGTCATAAGGCAAGATGATGCTTCTGACCCACGCCACCCTTGCGACGATGGCCCCAAGTTCTGGGACGGACGGATATGGCC
Organism: Paracoccaceae bacterium; assembly: GCA_031374565.1. GTDB lineage: Bacteria > Pseudomonadota > Alphaproteobacteria > Rhodobacterales > Rhodobacteraceae > Tabrizicola. Next base: position 1,088 of record JANMGI010000732.1, read on the forward strand.
TGATCGCGGATGCCGCCGTTGCGATGGACGGCGACCGGATCGTCTGGGCCGGGCCGATGGTGGAATTGCCCGCACAGTATCGCGCACTTCCAGAGCACGACGCCCAAGGCCGCCTTGTCACCCCCGGCCTGATCGACTGCCATACGCACACGGTCTTTGCTGGCCACCGTGCGGTGGAGTTCGAGTTGCGGTTAAAAGGTGCGTCCTACGAGGAAATTGCCCGCGCTGGGGGCGGCATCCTGTCCACAGTGACCGCCACGCGGGCAGCATCCGAGGACGAACTTCTGGCCAAGGCCCTGCCCCGGATCGACCAGCTTGTCGCTTCGGGGGCCACGACCATCGAAGTGAAATCCGGCTATGGGCTGACGGTGGAAGACGAGCTGAAGATGCTGCGCGCAGCGCGGCGCATCGGCGCATCGCGCCCGGTGACGGTCAAGGCCACGCATCTTGCCGCCCATGCCATTCCGCCGGACTACAAGGGCCGCGCCAGGGACTACATCTCGGACATCGCGATCCCGTCCCTGCGCGCCGCCCATGCCGAAGGATTGGTCGATGCCGTCGACGCCTTCTGCGAGACCATCGCCTTTTCGGTGAACGACCTTGCACCCCTGTTCGCCGAAGCCCGCGCCCTGGGTCTGGCGGTAAAGCTGCACGCCGAGCAATTGACCGACCAGCAAGGGGCCGCTTTCGCTGCCGGGCATGGCGCTCTTTCGGCGGACCATCTGGAATACCTGTCGCCCGCAGGGATCGCCGCGATGGCCAGGGCCGGAACGGTGGCGGTGATCCTGCCCGGCGCTTTCTACACCCTGCGCGAAACGCAAGCGCCGCCCATCGCCGCCCTGCGCGCGGCGGGTGTGCCGATGGCGGTGGCAACCGACCTCAATCCCGGCTCCTCGCCCATGGCGTCCCTGACGCTGGCGATGAACATGGCCTGCACCCTCTTTCGCCTGACGCCGGAGGAGGCGCTGCTGGGCACCACCGCCCATGCCGCCCGTGCGCTGGGGCTGACCGACCGGGGCCGCATCGCACCGGGTTTGCGCGCCGACCTGTGCATCTGGGAAGCCGATCACCCGGCAGAACTGAGCTACCGGATCGGTGCCACCCCGCTTCACGCCCGCATTTTCGGAGGCCACCTTGACGCCCCAATCGCCTGAAACAGAAATCCTTGTCCCTGGTCAGGTCACGCTTGCGCAGCTGGAGCGGATCTTCCGCCAGAAGCGTGCCGCCCGGCTGGATGAGAGCGCCCGTCCCGGCATCCTTGCCGCCGCCGCGCATATCGCCAAAGCAGCGAACGGCGGCGTCGCGGTCTACGGCGTCAACACCGGGTTCGGCAAGTTGGCCAGCATCAAGATCGCGCCGGAAGACACTGCGACGCTTCAGAAAAACCTGATCCTCAGCCATTGCTGCGGAGTAGGTGACCCGATGCCCGAAGACGTGGCAAGGTTGATGATGGTGCTGAAGCTTTTGTCCTTGGGCCGCGGTGCTTCGGGAGTACGCCCCGAGGTGGTCGCGCTGATCGAGGAAATGCTGGCAAAAGGCGTGACTCCGGTGATCCCGGATCAGGGTTCAGTCGGGGCAAGCGGTGACCTCGCGCCCCTGGCCCATATGACCGCCGTGATGATTGGCCATGGTGAAGCGATGGTGGATGATCAGGTGAAGTCCGGGACGGAAGCTCTTGCCAGCAAAGGGCTTTCTCCGATCACGCTGGGTGCGAAGGAAGGTCTTGCCCTGATCAACGGCACCCAGTTTTCCACCGCCTACGCCTTGGCGGGCCTCTTCCAGGGCTGGCAGGCGGCGCGCGAGGCGCTGGTGATCTCGGCCCTGTCCACCGATGCGATCATGGGATCGACGGCGCCACTGTCGGCCGAGATTCACGCCCTGCGCGGTCAGCCCGGCCAGATCAACGCGGCGGCAGCGATGCGCGCCCTGCTCGACGGCTCGGAAATCCGCGAAAGCCACCGCGAGGGCGACAGCCGCGTGCAGGACCCCTACTGCATTCGCTGCCAGCCGCAGGTCACCGGGGCGGCGATGGACGTGCTGCGCATGGCAGCGCGCACGCTTGAGGTCGAGGCGAACGCCGCAACCGACAACCCCCTGGTCCTGTCGGACGGGCAGATCGTCTCGGGCGGCAACTTCCACGCCGAACCGGTTGGTTTTGCCGCCGATATGATCGCGATGGCCCTGGCCGAGATCGGCGCGATTGCGCAACGCCGCGTGGCCTTGATGGTGGACCCGACGCTCAGCTTCGATCTG
>JANMGI010000739.1:0-2846 GCA_031374565.1 Paracoccaceae bacterium
CCAGACCGGGGTGCCACTTCTGCATCTTGGCCTGACGGGGCAGGGTCAGCCGCGCCACCCGCTTTATGTGGGCTATGATCAGGTTCCGCAAACCTGGTAGCGAAGGTCATGTCGGGCTTAGACGAATATCGGACAGATCCACTGGCCCGCCATAGACCACGGCGATTTTCGAGCCGTCTAGGAAGACCGATTGCCCCGGCCCGCCAGAATTGGGTTCCACAGTCATGACCGGGTCAGTATGCACCGACGGGTCATAGACCACGACAAGCTGGTCGTGCTCAGGGTCATAGTCCATGATATGGGCAACCGACCCCTCTGACATCCATTCCTGCAGGACAAAGTCATCGTCGCCTTCGCCGCCAGTGGCATAGTCGCACGCGCCAAGGACCAGTTCGTCATTTCCGTCCTGACCGTTCAGAAAATCGGTTTCCTGCGCTTCCTTGTCGTCCTCAACGCCGGAAATCCGGTCGTTGCCCGCGCCGCCGTCAAGATCGTCGCGTCCTGCGCCGCCAGTCAGCGTGTCGTTGCCGTAAGCCCCAACAAGCCAGTCATCATCATCGCCACCGTCAAGCCTGTCGTCGCCAGTGCCGCCCAGAAGCGTGTCATTCCCCGCATCACCCGCCAGGCTGTCATTTCCCTCGCATCCGGCAAGCGAGTCGTTTCCTGCGCCCCCGTCAACCACGTCATTGCCGGAATCGGCGTAGACGGTATCATTCCCGTCGTCGCCCCAGACGCCGTCGTCCCCCTCACCAGCCCAGACTGCATCATTGCCATCGCCTGCGTCGATCCAGTCATCTCCGGCGCGGCCAGTGATCAGGTCAGCCCCGCCACCGCCATAAAGTTCGTCGTCGGCACCCATTCCGGAGAACTTGTCGATGTCGTCGCTTCCCACCTGCTTGACGGCGCTGTCTGGCACATCAGGAGTGTCGTCAGATGTCGGGATTGTGGGATCAAGGCCAAAGTCTTGCAGAAGGTCGCCATCCACCAACGACGGCGCATCATCTACTGGCAAGTCTTCCTGTTCATCAGATTCGTCATTGCGATGGGCAAAGAGGGCGTCGGCAGCGACCCCGGCCATCATCACCCCAAACAGGCCAAGCATGGCGAACAAACCAGATACTCCCAACCACTACGGCCAACTGGCCGACTTACCGCACCGGGCGTTAACCTTTTGGCAACGCTACGAAACTCTTTGGATGAATACCACGCTTGCCGCCTTCGCCAAAGCGATGTTCCTGTTTTGGGCTCAGAAATCTCGACTCAGGGTTAATTCGTGGTGACGCTGCGCTGCGAATCCGCTTCCCTTGAACCGGGTTTCCGCCTATACGCCCGCATCCACCCGCAAGGTGGACCCTCCAAGGGCCCTGCTGGACGACATCCCGGCTTGCGCCATCACCTTAGCCAAGGAGACCCCGATGTCGATCACTGTCGAAGAAAAAGCCCGCCTGATCAAGGAATACGCGACCAAAGAGAACGACACCGGTTCACCGGAAGTTCAGGTCTCGATCCTCTCGTCGCGCATCGCCACGCTGACCGAGCACTTCAAGGGCCACAAGAAGGACAACCACTCGCGTCGTGGTCTCCTGATGATGGTTGCCAAGCGCCGTAAGCTGCTGGACTACCTGAAGAAGACGGACGACGCGCGGTATACGTCGCTGATCGCCCGCCTCGGCCTGCGCCGCTAAGCCCGGCCCTAAGTCTGACGCAACGCTCGCGCCCCAAAGGCGCGGGCGTTTTGCGTTGCTCTTGGGACAGCGTCTCATCATATAGATGCAAATGGAGGGCACCATGGCTGACGACAGATTTCCTGGCTGGCACGGCACCACCATCCTTGCGGTCCGCCGGGGTGGCGAGGTCGTGGTGGCGGGCGACGGCCAGGTCTCATTGGGTCAGACCGTGATCAAGGGCACCGCCCGCAAGGTTCGCCGCCTGTCCGTCGGCGGGCATGACGTGGTCTGCGGCTTTGCTGGATCAACCGCTGACGCCTTTACCTTGCTGGAGCGGCTGGAGAAGAAGCTGGAATCCGCCCCCGGTCAGCTGGCCCGCGCTTGCGTCGATCTGGCAAAGGATTGGCGGATGGACAAGTATCTGCGGAACCTGGAGGCGATGCTGATCGTAACTGACGGCATGGCGCTTTTCGTCATCACCGGCGCCGGCGACGTGCTGGAGCCCGAACATGATGTGGCGGCCATAGGTTCCGGTGGCAACTTCGCGCTGGCCGCAGCACGCGGGTTGATGGCAACCGACCAGCCAGCCGAAGCCATCGCCCGGCAAGCCATGGCAATCGCCGCAGATATCTGCGTCTTCACCAACGGCAACCTGACCGTCGAACGCATCCGCGGGATTTCGGGATGACACTGCCAGTTGAAGTCCCGGAACCTGCGCGGGTCAAAGCTGGTGCAAGCTTTCAGCAGGTTGTCCGTTCTGGGCGGGTCTCGGAGGCTAGAGTTAGGCGCAGTCTGGCTGAAGACTGGGCGTAGACGGGCTCGTCTGCCCAGTTTTCGGGCATATAACAAGTGCAGAAGGGGCCGGCCCGGTTCCGACCTTGCCAGTGCCAGCAGGCGGTGGTCCGCAGGCGCATGGAGAAGCGACTGTCGATCATCGTTGTTGAAAAGGACCGCGACCGGGCGTTGACCATCGTGGACGGGCTGCGCGAGGCGGGGGATCACGACGTGCTGGTGATCGCCGATGATTTCGGCCTGGCCCGGCGGATCGCTGAACGCAATCCTGATCTGGTGCTGATCGACGCGGGCAATCCTTCGCGCGACACCATCGAGGAGCTGACGCTGGCGAGTGCCCCGTTGCAGCGTCCGGTGGCGATGTTTGTCGATGAAAGCGACGGGGCG
>JANMGI010000758.1:0-2619 GCA_031374565.1 Paracoccaceae bacterium
GATCGCCGAGAGCTGATCGCGATAGGCGGCGGCAAGCTCGAACTGCATGTGGCGCGCGGCGTGCTTCATCCGCGACCCGAGCTCGCTCGACAGCTCGTCGTGACGGCCGTCGAGGAACATCGCGACGGCGCGCACTTGCTCGTCGTACCAGGGCTTGTCGACCTCGAGCACGCAGGGCGCGGGACATCGCTTGATCTGGTGCTGCAGGCAGGGGCGGGTGCGGGACTCAAACATCGAATCCGAACAGTTGCGCAGAAGGAAGACCTTTTGCAGCTGGTTCAGGGTGCGGTTCACGGCCCCGGCAGAGGCGAAGGGGCCGAAGTAGGCACCCTTCTCGGACTTCTTGCCGCGATGCTTCTTGATCTGCGGGAAGGGGTGTTCGGCGGAGATCAGGATGTTCGGGAACGACTTGTCGTCGCGCAGCAGGACGTTGTAGCGCGGTTTCAGCTGCTTGATGAGGTTCTGTTCAAGGAGCAGCGCCTCAAGCTCTGTCCGCGTCGTCAGGAACATCATCGAGACGGTTTCGTGGATCATCCGGGCGATGCGGCCGGAATGGCCCGAGGGGCGGGCGTAGTTACTGACGCGGGCCTTGAGGTTGCGGGCCTTGCCGACATAGAGCACCTCGGACGCGGCGTTCAGCATCCGGTAGACGCCGGGCGAGCCGTCGAGGGTGCGCAGGTAATCCTGGATCACCTCATGTCCGCTGCGTGGTTTTTGGTCCATGGTTTACACTATGTCGATTCTTGGGTCAGGGCTGCCACTGAACCAGAGGGCTGGCAAGAGCAAAGCTGTCCACGGAATCTGGGGATAAGTCAGAGGACAAGATTTCAGGAGAGCGGAATTTCCCTTGTTTTTGGCCCGGTTCATGCGGTTGCCTGTTTTTTAGGCGTTTTACTAACCATTTGATTTCACTGTAAAGATTTTCCGATGCGCCGCAAATCCCTGAAATCCCAAGCGAATTGTGACGAAGCTGTGACGCAAGCGTGAGAAGTGGACAAGTTGACACGGGGTGGTTCTGGAAAGGCTATTCCACGCCCAGAACGTCCGGCGTTTTCCAGCCGAGGTGCTGGCCCCCGTCCACCGCGATGAACTGGCCGGTGACTGAAGGGCTGTCGAGGAAGAATCCCAGCGCGGCGGTGATGTCCAGCGGGGTGGCCCCACGCCCCAGCACGGTTGCGGCGCGCTGACGGGCGAAGTGATCGGCGGTCTGCCGGGCGCCCTGCAAGGTGGGGCCGGGGCCGATGGCGTTGACGCGGACATGCGGGGCGAGGCCCTGGGCGGCGGTCTGGGTCAGGGCCCAAAGGCCCATCTTGGCGATGGTGTAGGTCGAAAACTCGGGCGTCAGCTTCAGGATGCGCTGGTCGATCATGTTGACGATCAGGCCCTTGGCGAGGGGCTCTCCGGCGTCATCGGGGATGGCAGGCGGGCATTGCCGCGCGAAGGCCTGGGTCAGCACGTACGGCGCGCGGAGGTTGGATTCGATGTGACGATCCCAGCTTAGACGGGTGGCTGTGTCGATCCGGTCGTAATCGAAGATCGACGCGTTGTTGACCAGGACAGTGAGGGGGCCAAGTGCTGCGGTAACGGCGGGGACAAGGGACTGAACCTGAGCTTCGTCAAGGAGGTCGGCGTGGAACGTATGCGCGCGGCGGCCCATCTCGCGGATTTCAAAGGCGACGGCATCGGCCTCGGTCGCAGATGACGCGTAGTGCACCGCGACGTCATGCCCCCGACCCGCGAGGTAAAGCGCCATTGCGCGGCCCAGCCGCTTGCCTGCCCCCGTCACAAGTGCCGTCATTTTGCGCGTCCCTTGCAGTCGCATGTCTTCTGGCCGATCAGATAGCGCCCGCATTTGCCGCAGCGAGGAAGGCCGTCAGATTTTCGCATGACCCGGGGCAGGGCCGTCGGAAAAAGCACGCGACCGATAACGGCGACCAGCACCATGAGGGCAAAGAAGACGATGATGACCTTGATCAGCATCTAAAGACCATATCTTGCCCAAAGTGCCCTGTCTTCGACCGCGCCAAGGGTTTCGTCAACCAGCGAAAGGCCGAAGCGCTGGAACAGGCTGCGCTTGCGGCCAAGTGGAACAAGGCTGACCTTGTCTCCGTAAAGCGCCTTCAGCTTCGGCACCATATGCGCGACGCCATCGGTGAGGCCAACGTCGACCGACCCCTGCCCCACCCAGATGTCGGCGTTGAAGAGGTCAGCCGTGTCGCTTAGCCGCTTGCCGCGGGAATGTTTGACGTGGTCGATGAAGGCCTGATGAATCGGAGTTTGTAGGGCCTTGAGGCGGTCAATATCCTCGGCCTTTTGCGGCAGGAACGGGTCGGCGAAGCTTTTCGAGCGGCCCGCCGTCACGACGCGGCGTTCCACCCCTTGCCGCGCCATCAGGTCGGGGAAACCGAAGCTGGCGAAGATCACGCCGATAGAGCCGACAATGCTGCTGGGGTCGACCCATATGTCATCCGCAGCACAAGACAGCCAGTAACCACCCGAGGCCGCAACATCCTCGACAAAGGCGTGGACGGGAATGTTCTTTTCATCCGCAAGCCTGCGGATGCGGGCCGCGATCAGGCTGGATTGCACCGCCGATCCGCCGGGCGAGTTCACCTGAAG
>JANMGI010000764.1:0-1853 GCA_031374565.1 Paracoccaceae bacterium
CACCTTGTCGTTGATCAGACAGCCATCCTCCCATGCGCGCCGAAACGGGCAGCCATGCGCGACCTTCTCGCCGAACATCGTGTCGTTGATGTCGGCATGGGCGTCGATGTGGATCAGCGCCACCGGCCCGTACCGCTCCATGATCGCCCGCAGGATCGGCCAGGTCAGGGTGTGATCGCCACCAAGGGTCAGGGGGATGATCCCTTCTGCCAACACCCCCCGGAAATGCGCGGTGATGATGTCCACCGTCTTCTTCAGATCGAAGGTGTTGATCGCCACATCCCCCAGGTCCGCCACCTGAAGATGCTCAAACGGAGCCGCCCCCGTCGCCATGGTGTAAGGCCGGATCATCCGCGACTCGTCCCGTATCTGCCGGGGCCCCAGCCGAGTGCCGGGACGGTTGCTGGTTCCGTGATCCATCGGTATGCCGATGAAGCCCACGTCCAGACCCTTGGCCGACGTCGCCGCTGGAAGCCGCATCATCGTCGCCGGCCCGCCAAAACGCGGCATGTCATTGCCGCCGAGGGGTTGGTTGAAACGGGTCATCTGGTGTGCTCCTGCTGGTCTGCGCCAACTTTGCGCAGAACGCCAGGAACGACAAGGACTCCTCCTCGGTCGCTTTCGGCCCCACATCGGCAGGCCCCGGCGAGGAGGAGACGAAGTCGAACGATGAGCCTTCCGATCAACGCGCCAGCAGCCGGTCCAGCACCACCCCGATCTCGGCACCCTCGCTGATCTGTGGCAGGCTTTGCGTAAGTCCGTCCGCCGCCTCTTTCCGCGCCACATCCTCTGCCGCCACCGCAAACGCCGTGCGCGGGTCGGGGTCCGCCCGCAGCGCAAGGTCGAAGAACGACTGCCCGAACTCGGTCCACTCCGCCCCGTCCCGGCAGCCGAAACTGCTTCGGTCGCCCCGCGCCGCCGTGATCACCAGCCGGTCCGGCGCCGCGATGTCGTCGATGAACGACCCGGAAAAACAGGCCGACATCACGATGACAGCCGGGCCGATCCCGCTGTCCTTCAGCATCCGGGCAAAGTCGGCCGCCGTCAGGTTCGTCGTGCCCGCTTCGACGAAATCCAGCGCAAACAGATCTTCGCCGCCATGCGAGGCGAGAAACAGGAAAACCACATCCTCCGGCCCCTGCCGCGCGCCAATCGCCGTCAACGCCCGCGCCAGATTGGCCCGGTTCGCCAGCGGATAGCGCTTCGGATCGTCACGGCTGTTGGCCAGCCGCACCGTCCGCTGACCCGAGCCATACTGCGCGTCAAGAATGACCGAGACGCTCTCCACTTCGGTCAGGAACACCGACTGGTCCGCCGTGCCGCCCAAGGTCAGCGCGAAGACCTCGGGCACCTCCGCCGTCTGGGGCGCAAGCGCTGCAATCTGTCCGGCCATCAGCCCTTCCTGAGCCGCATAAAGCGCCTCGACGTCGACGGGAACGTAAGCCTCCTCTTCCGCATGGGGAAAGACGTAAAGCTCATCCACGCTGAACCAGCGCAGTGCCACTTCCTTCGTCACCAAAAACACCACCGCCATCACCAGCCCCGCCCGCAGCCATGCGCGCCAAGGTCCGCGCAAAAGCCAGACCAGCAGCACGACCTGCACCAGAAGCGCCCCGCCCCGGATCAGGCTGACCCCGGCCTCGGTCGTGTAAAGCTGCGGCACCTCGCGGTACAGCGTCCAAAGCGCCAGATTCAGCACGGCGACCAGCACAAACAGCAGCTTCACTGCCCGCGCCAGATTGGCCCGGTTCGCCAGCGGATAGCGCGTCGGAAAGTTTCGGCTGTTGGCCAACCGCACCGTCCGCTGGCCCGCGCCATACTGCGCGTCAAGAATGACCGAGACGCTCTCCACT
>JANMGI010000765.1:0-1968 GCA_031374565.1 Paracoccaceae bacterium
GGATGGAGCGCCGAAGACCAGGCTTTTCCCAAAGGATTTCCACATCTGGCTGCTGGGGTTCCTGGCGCTTGCCTCGATGGTGCCAGAGGGCGCGATACTGGATTGGGCGGCAATCTACATGCAGAAAGAGCTGGGGTCGGATGTCTTTGTCTCGGGCCTAGGCTTTGCCTTCTTCGCGGGTGCGATGGCACTGATGCGTTTTCTGGGGGATACGGTACGAAACCATTTTGGCGCGGTGCAGACGCTGCGCATCTCGGGCTTGCTCGGGGCTGCCGGGATGATGGGGGGCGCGGTCGCGCCCAATGACTGGGTGGTGATCGCCAGCTTCTTCGTTGCGGGTCTGGGGATCGCCAACATGGTGCCGATCCTGTTTTCAGCCGCTGGGAACCACCCGCGACTGCCCTCGGCCTCGGCGATCTCGATCGTGACCATGGTGGGCTATTGCGGGATCCTTGTCGCACCGTCGTCGATCGGCTTTCTGGCGGAACACGTGGGGTTCCGGCCGACCTATGCAGTGCTGTCGCTTATCCTGGTGCTGGTGGCGCTACTTGCGGCACGGGCGGCGGCGGCCGACGGGGTCAAGGTGGCGGCTGCGACGGAAGGGCAACCCGCCTGATGCGCCGGGCGCTGGTGGTGTGGCTGGCCGTTGGCAGTGGCCAGCCAGGTCTGGCTGAGACGGGCGCCCTGCCCGCCGGAGCCGTGGCAGACTACCAGCTGGGCGGAGGCTATCCGCCGCCTGCCGGGGTGAATGTGGTCGTCCGCGACAGCACCGACCGGCCCGAGCCGGGCTATTTCAACATCTGCTATGTCAACGGGTTCCAGACCCAGCCCGGGGCCGACTGGCAAGCAGCGCTGCTGGTCCCCGGCCCGGACGGCCAGCCGCTGGCCGACCCCGGCTGGCCGGACGAGTTTCTGCTGGACATCTCGACGGCGGCAAAGCGTGCAGACAATCTTGACCTGCTGAAGCCGGTGATCCAGACCTGCGCCGACAAGAGATTTGACGCGGTCGAGTTCGACAATCTGGACAGCTACACCCGGTCTGAAGGTGCCCTGACGCTTGAGGATGCGGTGGCTTTCGCGCGGCTTCTGGTTGAGGCTTCGGCTGGGCTTGGCCTGCCGGTCGGGCAGAAGAACACCTCGGCACTTGGACGGCGCGGGCGCGATGAGGTGGGGTTCAGCTTTGCGGTGGCCGAGGAATGCCACCGCTGGGACGAATGCGCGGCCTACACCGGGGTTTATGGCGCGGATCAGGTTCTTGGCATCGAATATGCCGATGACCTGCGCGGAAGCTTTGCCGAGGCCTGCGCCGACCCCGCCCGCCCCGGCAGCCTTATCCTGCGCGACCGGATGCTGTCACCTGCGGGACAGCCCGGCCATGTGTTCGAGACCTGTCCCTAAGCTGCCAGATCGGCAACGCTGGTCAGCGTCGCGAAATCGGTCCCCAGCAGCGACAGGGTGACGCGGAACACCGTTCCTGCATCGATCTGGCCCCCGTCATGGGCGGGAAAGTCGAAGCCAAGAAGCGCGTCCTGCGGCAGCAGCACCCGGTAGCCAAGGTCAGAGGCCTGTCGGACGGTCGAGGTCACGCAGAAGGCCGCGACGGCCCCGGCGACGACAAGCTCGGAATGGCCATGCGCCGTCAGATGGGCATCAAGGCCCGTGCCATGGAACGCGGACGAGCCGTGCTTCCAGAGCACCGTTTCGCCCGGCAGCGGCGTGGCGCAGGGCATTGGGACGGCTCCGGGCTGGCCCTTGCGAAAGGGCGAGCTTGGATCGAGGTCGTCATGCAGAACATGGATCACCGGAACCCCGGAGCGGCGCGCATTGGCCAGTAGCACGGCAATACGGTCGGGGGCATCGGGCGTCGCAGTGGGACGCCCGGCGCGGATTCTGTCGGCCATACCGTCCTGCATGTCGATGATCAGGACGGCCCGGCTCATGACGCGCCCATGTAATCGCGCTTGCCAA
>JANMGI010000766.1:0-3393 GCA_031374565.1 Paracoccaceae bacterium
GCCGTGCCGGTCGCGCAGGCCGAAGAGCAGGTCCATGATTGCCTGTCCGTTGACGCCGTCGAGGTTGCCCGTGGGTTCATCCGCCAGAAGGATCGCGGGGCGCGGGGCTGCGGCGCGGGCGAGGGCCACGCGCTGCTGTTCACCGCCCGACATCTGGCTTGGATAATGGTCGATCCGGGGGCCGAGGCCTACAGCCGTCAGCTCGGCCTTCGCGCGCGGGAAAGCATCGGCCACGCCGGCCAGTTCCAGCGGCAACGCTACGTTCTCCAACGCGGTCATCGTCGGAATGAGGTGGAAGGATTGGAACACAACCCCCATATTCCCCCTGCGGAAGCGGGCGAGCGCATCTTCGTTCATCGCGGTCAGGTCCTGCCCCAAGGCAAGCACCTGCCCGCCGGTGGCACGCTCCAACCCGCCCATAAGCATGAGGAGCGACGACTTGCCCGACCCCGAAGGACCGATAAGCCCGACCGTTTCACCCTTGTGGATCGTCAGGGTAATGCCCTTCAGGATCTCGACCGGGCCTGCATTGCCTGCAAGGGTCAGGCGCGCGTCGGTGAGCGCGAGGATGGGTTCGGCCATGAAGTGGTTCCTTGGGGCTGTGTTGTCAAAGGGATATGGCGTGATGCGGGGGGTCCGCAATGGGCTCACGGTCACGTTACTGGCAAGCGGGATTGCTGCGGCCGAGCCGGTGACGGTGGTGGCGCTGGGTGACAGCCTGACAGCGGGCTACGGGCTGGAGGACCAGTCCACGGGTCTGGTGCCGCAGTTGGAGGCCTGGCTGAAGGCCAAGGGGCATGACGTTGTGGTGCAGAACGCAGGCGTGTCGGGGGATACCACGGCAGGGGGGCTGGCGCGGGTAGGCTGGGCGCTTGGGCCGGACGCCGATGCGCTGATCGTGACGCTGGGGGGCAATGATCTGTTGCGCGGGCTGGACCCGGCGGGGTCCAAGGCGAACCTGGAAGGCATCCTGAAAGAAGCCGCCGCGCGGCAATTGCCGGTGCTCCTGGTGTCGTTGAAGGCTCCGGCCAACTTCGGGCCGGACTACAAGGCTGCATTTGACGGGATGTATGGCGAGCTGGCGACGACTTACGGCACGCTTCTGGCCGATGATTTCTTCGGAGGCCTGAAGGCGGCTGGGGCAGACCCGTCTGATCCTGCCACGATGGCTGCGTTCATGCAGGCAGACGGCATTCACCCGAACCCCGAGGGGGTGAAGCTGATCGTCGAGGGACTTGGTCCGAAGGTCGAGGAATTGCTGACGAAGGTTGCGCCCTGAGGCTTTGTGACTGTGGATGATCGCTTGCCCGTTCGCTCGTGGCGGCGTTCTATGGCGGGGTGAATTGTCGGCGTTGTCTGATCCCCGGACTGCGCCGCTTCGGACCAGAGGGAACCTGACATGCCGCTGCACCTTACTGCCAAAGACATCCTGCCGGATGACCCGGACGCCCTGCTGGTCGGGCGGGTCTGGGTGAAGGCGGTTGATGGACCTTGTGTCGTTCTTTGTCGTCAGGGCGACCTTTACGACCTGACCGGGCTGACGCCGACCGTCTCCGGCCTGCTGGAGCGCGACGACCTGATCACGGCGCTTGACAGAGCTTTTCCGCATCTTGGGACGCTGGACGAATTTCTGGACCGGGGCGATGGCACAGGTCGCAGCGGGCAACTGCTGGCCCCCTGCGATTTGCAGGCGATCAAAGCGGCGGGGGTGACGTTTGCCGGGTCGATGATCGAGAGGGTGATCGAAGAACGCGCCAAGGGCGATCCCGCCCGGGCCGAGGCGATCCGCGGCGAGCTGGCAGGTATTCTGGGCGGCAGCCTGCGGGGAGTGCTGCCTGGGTCCGAAGCGGCAGCGGCGGTGAAGGAAAAGCTGCAAGCGGCAGGCATGTGGTCGCAGTATCTGGAGGTTGGAATCGGGCCGGATGCCGAGGTTTTCACCAAGGCTCCGCCGATGGCCGCCGTGGGCTGCGGGGCCGAAATTGGGGTGCACCGCGCCTCGGCCTGGAACAACCCCGAGCCGGAAGTTGTGCTGGCGGTGAACTCGCGCGGGCGCATCTGCGGGGCGGCTTTGGGCAACGATGTGAACCTGCGCGATGTCGAGGGGCGGTCGGCGCTGCTTCTGGGCAAGGCCAAGGACAACAACGCCTCGGCCGCCATCGGGCCGTTCATCCGGCTTTTCGACGACCGTTTTACGATTGACACGGTCGCGACGCTGCATGTCGGGCTGGAGATTGCGGGGGCGGACGGGTTCCTGCTTTCGGATCACTCCGACATGGGGCAGATCTCGCGCCCTCCGGCCAGCATTGTCGCGCAGACGCTGAATGCGAACCACCAGTATCCGGACGGGTTCGTGCTGTTTCTGGGCACGATGTTCGCGCCGACCAAGGACCGCGACGCGCCGGGGCAGGGCTTTTCCCACCATTGGGGCGACCGGGTGACGATTGCCTCGGCCCCGCTGGGGCGACTGGTCAACACCGTGCGGCCCTGTGACGAGGTCGCGCCCTGGACCTTCGGGACGCGGGCGCTGATGGAGAATCTGGGGCGACGGGGGCTGTTGGGCTGACGCGAAGTCTTCTGCCGGAGTGAACTGCAACGTATCGGCAACAGGACCGCCGGCGGCAAGCTGTCGGTCCAGTGTTGCATCTGGCGATGCAGCGGGTCACGAAAGGGGGGATGGAGGCAGGCATGGCGTGGGAATTCTGGATCGACCGGGGCGGGACCTTCACCGATGTCGTGGGGAGGGCCCCGGACGGACAAATGGTGACGGTCAAGCTTCTGTCCGAGAACCCCGAGCGCTACCCGGATGCTGCGGTGCAGGGGATACGCGATTGTCTGGGTTTGTCGGGCGACCAGCCGATCCCGGACGGGGCGATTGCTGCCGTCAAGATGGGCACCACGGTCGCCACCAACGCCCTGTTGGAGCGGAAGGGCGAGAGGGTTGCCCTGCTGATCACCGAGGGGTTTGCGGACCTGCTGCGGATCGGTACGCAGGCACGGCCACAGCTCTTTGAGCTGAACGTCCGGCGGCCGGACCTGCTATATGAACAGGTATTCGAAATCCCTGGGCGGGTGGATGCTGAGGGGGGTGAGGTGCGACCGCTGGATGAGGCGGCGGTTGCGCGTGCACTGTCTGCCGCCCGGACTTCGGGAATTGCGGCGGTTGCCGTGGCGCTGATGCATGGACATGTGAACCCGGTGCATGAGGTTCGGGTCGGGCAGTTGGCGCAGGAAGCGGGGTTCACCCAGATTTCCCTGTCCCATCAGGTCTCACGTCTGGCAAAGCTGGTGCCGAGGGGGGACACGACCGTCGTTGATGCCTACCTGTCCCCGATCCTGCGGCGTTATGTGGCGCAAGTGGAAGGCGCGCTGGACATCGGGCGGGCCACGGGACGG
>JANMGI010000774.1:0-4331 GCA_031374565.1 Paracoccaceae bacterium
GCTGTTCGGGATCAGTCCGCAATAGAATTCCGCCGCCTCACGGCCGTGGCCGTTGAACCAAAGCACCGTGCGAATGGCATGGGTCATGTCGTCTCCTCCTGTTGCGGCGGGCCGAGGCGACTCGCTCGCTACCGGATAAGAGTACCAACCAGTTGGTATGTAATCAACCCAAATCGCAACCCAATCCCCGACGCCGGTCGGGGGCGCCGGAATTTTCGAAAATTCGTGTGCAGAGCCTTCAAAGGCTCTGGTTCGATTTCTTTGAAGAAATCGGCACTAGACGCCGGACAGCGTGACCTTAGCCCATCCCGCCCGCGATCAGCCGGTCGGCCAGCGCAAGATAGGGTGCTGCAAGCGCGCTGTCGGTCGCCGCAATCGGTGTGCCCGCGTCGCCCGCCACCCGCACATCCAGCGCAAGGGGAAGTTCCCCCAAGAACGGCAGGTCCAGCTTCCGCGCTTCCGCTGCCACCCCGCCGTGGCCGAAGATGTGCGCCTCATGTCCGCAGTTGGGGCATATGTATGTAGACATGTTCTCGACCAGCCCCAGAACCGGGGTCTTCAGCTTGGCGAACATGTCCAGCGCCTTCCTCGCATCCAGCAGTGCCACGTCCTGCGGCGTGCTGACCACAATCGCCCCGGTCAGCTGAGTCCGCTGGCACAGCGTCAGCTGCACATCCCCCGTTCCCGGCGGCAGGTCTATTATAAGGACGTCAAGCTTGCCCCAGGCCACCTGCCCCAGAAGCTGCTGGAGCGCCCCCATCAGCATCGGCCCGCGCCAGACCACCGCCTCGTCGTCCTTCAGCATCAGGCCGATCGACATCATCGTCACCCCATGCGCGATCAGCGGCTCGATGATCTTGCCATCGGGGGACGAGGGACGCTTTGACACCCCCATCATCTTCGGCTGCGACGGCCCGTAGATATCGGCATCCAGCAGCCCCACGCGCCGCCCCCGCCGCGCCAGTGCCACCGCAAGGTTCGACGCCACCGTCGATTTTCCCACCCCCCCCTTGCCGCTGGCCACCGCGATGATCCGGTCGATCCCCGAAATCCGCTGCGGCCCGCCCGCCTGCGGTGTCGGATGCTGCCCGATCTTCAAGGACGGAGGCGCCGCCTTCGCCACAGGCCCGTGCGCCGTCATCACCACCTGCACCGACGTCACACCCGGCAGCGCCTTCAACCGCGCCTCCGCCTCGGACTGCGCCCCGCCCAGCGCCCGCGCATCATCGGGCGTCGCCGCCTCGATGACAAAGCGCACCGCGCCTCCATCAACCGCCAGCGCACGAATCAAATCCCGGCTGACCAGATCGCCCCCGCCGGGCACCGGAATCCCCGCCAGCACCCGCATCACCTGGTCCCGATCCACTGCCATCGTTTCAACTCCGCTGAAGATTTGCACTAAGGTCGTAGTGTTTCACCGCAAGGGCAAGGTCCGTTGACCAAACGCTCAAATTTTCGGCGAAGACCTTAATAAATCATGACATTTTCGTGTCTTCAGCCATGCACTTGCTGCATGGCAGCATTGCCGAGACCCCGTATTGTGCATCCGCAGCATTCGGCCCATGTTACCCCTAACAGCGCGACAGAACGTTGCTGACCTAACCAAAGAGGCTTGAGTAACATGGCTTATGTGAACACCAACTCCGCTGCCCGCAAGGGTTTCGCTGACCGCCTGGCGTATCTGAAGGACGCCGTCCTGACCGCGATCTCCCAGCGCCGCGTCTATCTCCGCACCGTGGCGGAACTGAATGCGCTCACCGACCGTGAGCTGACCGACCTCGGCATCTCGCGCCTCGGCATCACCGAGATCGCGCATGAGGCTGCCTACGGCAAGTAAGAGTTCGCCGGGGGTCCCGCCCTCCTCCCTTGGGACCCCGGTGATTGCGGCGATGCCCCTCCTCCTCCCTGGGCACCGCCGCCCCAGATCCGGGCCTGAACGGCCCAAATGCATCGGATGCCCCACCTCCTCCCGGGTCATCTGGTAACGCGGCGGTGCCTCTCCTCCTCCCTGGCACCGCCGCTCTGACCATACGGGACCGCAAGGTTCCAACCTGATCGGGCGCCCACCCTCCTCCCGGGTTGCCTGGTACAGCGGCGGTGCCACCCTCCTCCCGGCACCGCCGCGCAAACCATCTGGCGACCCCCCTCCTCCTCCCAGGGGTCGACAGGATCGCGGCGGCGCCCTCTCCTCCTCCCTGGGCTCCGCCGCCCCCATTCCGGACCTGACAGGTCCAAACCCATCGGGCACCCACCCTCCTCCCGGGTTGCCTGGTAACGCGGCGGTGCCACCTCCTCCCGGCACCGCCGCCCTAGCTTTCCGGGCGATCCGCCCGAACGTCATCGGCAGCCCCATCCTCCTCCCGGGGTGCGCCGATCTTGGCGGCGGCCCCCTCTCCTCCTCCCTGGGGGTCGCCGCCCTTCTTTTCCGATCCCCCTTGCAGCCCGCCTGCCTGCGCGAAATAGTCCGCCAAGGTTTCGCAGCCGGAGGCGTCATGCGGGCATCGGTCCTTTCTGCCGCAACGGTCGCCGCACTTGTGGGCTACGCGGCCTCGGTCGCGATCCTGCTGACTGCCGCCACCGCGCTTGGGGCCACCCCAACCCAGACCGCCAGCTGGCTTCTTGCGATCAGCCTTGGCAAAGCGGCAGGCTCTGCGCTTCTGTCATGGCAGTCCAAGGTTCCGGTCGTCCTGGCCTGGTCCACCCCGGGGGCCGCCCTCATCGCGGCAACCTCGGGCATCAGCTTTGCCGAGGGCGTCGGGGCCTTCATCATCACTGGCCTGCTGATCGCCGCGACCGGCCTGGTCCGGCCTTTGGGGGCGCTTGTCGCCCGCATCCCCGACGGCATCGCCGCCGGAATGCTGGCGGGGGTCCTTCTGCCGTTCTGCCTGAAGGGCGCGACCGCCGCGCAGACCCTTCCGATGCTGGTCCTGCCGATGGTCGCCGTGTTTCTGGTCGTGCGGCTCTGGAACCCGGCGATGGCGACCCTTGCCGCCTTCGCCACCGGCATCGCCCTCGCCCTCTTCACCGGGGCCGACCTTTCCACCCTCCGCCTCTCGACCCCGATCCTGGCCTTTACCGCACCCGAGTTCCGCCCCGGCGTCATCCTGGGCCTTGGCCTGCCGCTCTATCTTGTCACCATGGCTTCGCAGAACCTGCCCGGCTTTGCGACCCTGCGCGCGGCAGGCTATGAGCCGCCGGTGTCTGCCGCCCTGACCACAACCGGCCTTATCTCCATCGTCATTGCTTTCTTCGGCGCGCATACCGTCAGCATGGCGGCAATCACCGCCGCAATCTGCCTTGGCCCCGATGTTCATCCCGAAAAGGACAAACGCTGGATCGTCGGCCTCGCCTATGCCTGCGTCTGGGTCCTCCTTGGCCTTCTCAGCCCGACCGTCCTGCAACTTATTGCCGCCCTGCCCGCGCCCGTCGTCGCCGCCCTTGTGGCTCTCGCTCTCCTGTCCCCACTGATGGGGGCACTGACCGGGGCCTTCGCCACGCCTGACCAAAGGCTTCCCGCGACGCTGACTTTGGTGACCACCGCTTCGGGAATGGCTGCCTTCGGGATCGGGGCCGCCTTCTGGGGCCTTGTCGTCGGGCTGACCGTCTGGGGGCTGCAAACGCTCGCGCCGCGGCGCTAGAGCCAAACCACATTGCTTTGCGACCCAGCTTGCGCGCAAGTTGGTCAGGCCCCTGCCCCCACAGGAGACCGCGGCCATGCCTGCCCTGCTCCACACGGTCCTCGCCCGGCGCGCGCCCATCGGCTGGGCCAATCTTGACGACTTCGACCTTGGCCCCGCCACCCCGACGTCCGCACGGCTGGTGATCGACGAACCCGGCTGGTCACTTTACGGCCTCGACCACGCCCGCAACCTCGCCGTCTTCACCGACCTGCCCCCCGGCACTGACCTTGCTGACAGCCCCTTCGCCTATGCCACTCAGCACCGCCTCGCCCGCCGCGTGCTGACCATGCCGCTGGCAGAGTTTGAGGCCGTGGCCGACCTTGCCCCGCCCATCCCCCGCGTGATCCTGATCTTCAGCATCGGCCGCTGCGGCTCGACGCTTCTGTCCCACGCGCTGAACACCGTCCCCGGCGTCTGGTGCCTGTCAGAGCCGGACGCTTTCTCCACCCTGATCATGCAGCACTACCACTCCCCGCAGCGCTCCGGCTTCTCTGATGACCAGATCATCAGCCTGATCCGCGCCTGCACCCGGCTGCAATTCCGACCGCCACCGGGACGGCAAGCCGATGTCTTCGCGATGAAATTCCGCAGCCAGACGCTCTTTCAGGCCGACCTCTACCATCAGGCCCTGCCCGACGCGGCTTGCGTCTT
>JANMGI010000030.1:0-2006 GCA_031374565.1 Paracoccaceae bacterium
CCAGCTTTCGGCCGAACGCATCAAGCGCAAGTTCGCGACCCAGGTGCGCGACCATGATGACCTGGAGCAACTGACCGACGTGATCGTGCGCCAGACCAACGACCTGCGCCGGATCGTCGACGAATTCTCGAAATTCGCCCGTATGCCCGAACCCGACCGTCGCGATTGCGACCTTGCCGATCTTCTCCGCGGCGCCGTGCTCTTGCAGGAAAACGGCCAACCGGGTGTGCGTTTCGTGAAGTCCATCCCGAAGGACTCGCTACAGCTGGATCTGGACGCAACAATGATCGGTCAGGCGCTGACAAACCTGATCAAGAATGCCGGAGAGGCCATTGAAACCCATCAGGAAAAGTCCAAACCAACTGGCTTCCATCCTGAAATCCGGGTCACCCTTGAAACCGACGACCGCGAGGCCGTGATCCGCATCATGGACAACGGCACCGGCCTGCCCCCAGACCGCGCGCGCCTGTTCGAGCCCTACGTCACCACCCGCGAAAAGGGCACCGGCCTTGGCCTGCCCATCGTGAAGAAGATCATCGAGGAACACGGCGGCACGCTTGCCCTTCTCGATGCCCCCGTCTTCGACGGAAACGACCACCCCGGCGCAATGGCCGAGATCCGCCTGCCACGGCTGGTCCGCAAGCGCTTTAGAACCCACGTTCCCCTCGGTGCCGCACCCATTGGCGCCGCACCAACGGACAAGGAGGCCCACACATGAGCATTCTCATCGTTGACGACGAAGAGGACATCCGCGAGCTGATCGGAGACATCCTGCGCGACGAAGGTTATATAACCCGGCTTGCCGCAAACTCGGACGACTGCATGGCCGAGATCAACGCAGAGCCCCCGGCGCTGATGATCCTGGATATCTGGCTCAAGGACAGCCGGTTGGACGGGATCGATATCCTGAAGGCCGTAAAGCGCGACAATCCCGATATTCCGGTGGTGATTATCTCAGGTCACGGAAACATTGAAATCGCCGTCGCCGCGATCAAGCAGGGTGCCTACGACTTTATCGAAAAGCCCTTCAACATCGACCAACTGATGGTTGTCGTTGCCCGTGCCATGGAAACCGCGCGCCTGCGTCGGGAAAATCAGGAACTGCGCCGCCGCGACGTGACCTCGACCGACATGGTCGGCTCCTCGCTTGCCTTCAAGACGCTGAAAGCCAACCTCGACAAGGTCACGAAATCCAACGCCCGCGTCATGCTGACCGGAGAGCCGGGCACCGGCAAGGAAATGGCCGCGCGTTACATCCACATGCACTCAAACCGCGCCTCCGCCCCCTTCATCACCGTCTCATCTGCGTCGATCGAACCGGACCGGATGGAAGAGGTGCTCTTCGGGCGCGAGACTGCGGAACGCGGTGTGGAACCGGGCCTCCTGGAGCAGGCCCACGGCGGCATCGTCTATTTCGACGAAGTGGCCGACATGCCTTTGGGCACGCAAGGGAAGATCCTGCGCGTGCTGACCGAACAGCTATTCACCCGCGCCGGTGGCACCGACAAGGTCCGGGTCGATTTGCGGGTCATCTCCTCTACCTGTCGCGATCTGCGCACCGAGATCGGCCTTGGCCGCTTCCGCCAGGAACTTTACGACCGGCTGAACGTCGTCCCAATCGCCGTGCCGTCGCTCGCATCCCGTCGCGAGGATGTGCCGGAACTGACCCGGCATTTCATCGACTGGTTCCACAAGACACAAGGCTTGCCAAACCGCAGCCTGTCTGACGAAGCCGACACTGTCCTGCAAACGCTGCCCTGGCCTGGCAACATCCGCCAGCTGCGCAACGTCATCGAGCGTATCCTGATCCTTGGCGACAGCACCGGCCCAATTGACACCACGGAAATCCCCGGCACCGAACCAAAACCGCAAACCGACACGACGCTGTCCCTGACCGGCACCATCGCCACGCTGCCCTTGCGCGAGGCGCGGGAACTTTTTGAACGCGAGTATCTTCTGACCCAGATCAACCGGTTCGGCGGCAACATCAGCCGCACCGCCAGCTT
>JANMGI010000043.1:0-11439 GCA_031374565.1 Paracoccaceae bacterium
TCTCTACGGTGGCAATGACGCCGACCTGGTGTTCGGCGAGGTCGGGATCGACACGCTTTACGGCGATATCGGCGCTGATACCCTTTATGGCGGCAACGACGGCGATCTTGCGTTCGGTGGTGATGACGCCGACCGGATCTATGGCGATGCCTTGGCGGACACGCTGTACGGTGACGCCGGAGCAGACACGCTGTACGGCGGTACGGAAGCGGACCGCCTGTACGGCGGCAATGACGGCGACCTGGTGCTTGGCGATGCCGGGGCAGACACGCTTGTTGGCGATGCCGGCGTTGATACACTCTACGGCGGGTCGGAAACCGATCTTGTCTACGGCGGGACCGAAGCCGACCTGGTATTTGGCGATGCCGGGACAGACACGCTTTATGGCGACGTCGGCAACGACACGCTTTACGGCGGAACGGAAGATGATCGCGTTTTCGGTGGCAACGACGCCGACCGGATCTTCGGCGATGCCGGAGCGGACGGGCTTTACGGCGATGCCGGGGCTGACACGCTTTATGGCGACATTGGGATCGACACCCTTTACGGGGGAACGGAAACCGACCTCGTTTACGGCGGCAATGACGGCGACCTGGTGCTTGGCGACGCCGGGTCCGACACGCTTTACGGCGATATCGGCACGGACACGCTTTATGGCGGGACAGAAGCTGACGTCGTCTTCGGCGGCAACGACGCCGACACGGTCTATGGCGACGCCGGGGCGGACACGCTTTACGGCGACATCGGCACGGACACGCTTTACGGCGGGACGGAAAATGACGTCGTCTTCGGCGGCAACGACGCAGACAGGATCTATGGCGAAGTCGGGGCGGACACACTGTACGGTGACGCAGGTATCGACAGTCTGTTTGGCGGAGCGGACGCAGACCTGCTTTATGGCGGCGGCGAAGCGGATTCACTGCTTGGCGATGTTGGCAATGACACGCTGTACGGTGGCCTTGCGAACGACACTCTGACCGGCGGTGACGGGAACGACGTCGTTTACGGTGATGAGAACGACGACTCGATCAACGGCAACGTTGGTGAGGATTCACTTTACGGTGGCGACGGTGCCGACACGCTTTTGGGCGGCATCGACAACGACATGCTGTTCGGAGGCGCTGGAACTGACCGGCTGGATGCGGGCTCGGGCAGCGACACTCTTTCGGGCGGTGCCGGGAGCGACGTTCTGATTGGCGGCGTGGGGTCGGATACGGCTGACTACAGTACTTCGGGCGCCGGGGTTAACGTCAACCTTAACGACACGCTGGCCGAAAGCGGTGGTGACGCTGCCGGGGACACACTATCGGGCATCGAGAACATCGTCGGCTCAAGCAGCGCTGACACGCTGACCGGCGATAATGGCGCCAACGAGATTTACGGCGGTGGCGGGGCCGACTCCATTACCGGCAACCTAGGCAGCGATTTCATTGAGGGCGGCAGCGGCAACGACACGATCAACGCCGGGCCGGATACGCTTGGTGGCACCACACCCGCGGCCGCGAATGAATTCCTGGACTGGACGACCGGCCCCGGAAACGGCACTCCGATTTCGCAAAGCTTCACGCAAGATACTGGAACCATGAGCGTTTCGGTGAACTACGTGCCGGGCGCAAGCGATCAGTATTACGTCTACACCGGTACGATCTATTCGCCGGAAACGCTGATCGGCGACAACTCTGGCGCATTGCTGGGCCGCACCGGTGCCGGCGAAGTGACCGAGATGTCGGTGAACTTCGCGGCGGAAGCCGGTTCGGGCATGACGAACCAGGTGTCCAACGTTCAGTTCCGGATTTCGGACATCGACAGGGGTGGGTGGACCGACAGTGTCACCATTCTTGCGTACGACCAGTTCGGCAATCTGGTTCCAGTCACGATCACTACGACTTCTACCGAGATCGGCATTTCCGGAAACACCGCAGTTGCCAACGGAAACACCACTGACCCGGATCAGTTTGACGGCTCGATCTTCGTCAGCATTCCCGGCCCGGTCTCGCAGATCGTCATCCAGTACACCGACCTTGCCAACTCTGCCCAGATCATCGTCGTTTCGGACATCCACTTCACGACAATCCCGGCGACGGCTGACACTGCCGATGCCGATACGGTTTCGGGCGGTCTGGGTGACGACCTGATCGAGACCGGGATCGGGGCCGACCTGATCTATGGCGATGAGGGTCGCGATACTCTGCAAGGCGAAGCGGGCCTTGATACGCTGTACGGCGGCGTTGAAAACGACCTTGTCTATGGCGGAGCCGAAAACGATCTTGCTTACGGCGGGAATGACGTCGACACGCTGTTTGGCGATGCCGGCAACGACACGCTTTACGGCGATGCCGGAAATGATCAGCTTTACGGCGGCACCGAAGCTGATCGGCTTTACGGCGGCGCGGATCAGGATACGCTTTATGGCGATGCCGGGGCCGACACGATTTTCGGCGATGCCGGGAACGATTTTATCTACGGCGGCGACAACGCGGATCTTGCCTACGGCGGCGTCGGGTTGGACACGCTTTACGGCGACGCTGGGAACGACACGCTTTACGGCGACGCAGGAAACGACGTCCTGATAGGCGGCGTCGGGACCGACTCTATCTATGCCGGCGACGATCGCGACCAGATTTTCGTCACCTACACCAAGCCGACCGCTGAAACCGTCGTGGGCAACGCTGTCCTGAACGATGTTCTTGGCAGTGAGTTTGTGGACGGTGGCGAAGGCGGGACCGACAACGACACGCTGACGGTCAATATCACCGGCATGGGCTGGAGCCGGATTGACCTGGTTTATGATCCGCTGAACCACGAAAACGGGACGATCACATTCTTCGCGTCGAACGGCACAACTGTTGTCGGCACTCTGGTCTTCCGGAACATCGAGAACCTGATCATCGTCTGCTTTACCTCGGGCACTCAGATCATGACGGATCGTGGCGCTGTCGCGGTCGAGGACCTTGCACCAGGTGTTCTGGTGGTGACGCGCGACAACGGGTTGCAACCATTGCGCTGGGTCGGTTCGCGCAACCTGTCCTTTGGCGAATTGCAGGCGCGGCCCGAATTGCAGCCGGTCCGGATTGCCGCGGGTGCCCTGACAGGCGTCGGGCCTGACCGGACGATGCTCGTCTCGCCACAGCACCGCGTCCTGATCGAGGGCGCGCGCGCCGAGATGTTCTTTGGCGAAAGCGAAGTTCTGGTGCCCGCGAAACATCTTGTCGGGCTGGCCGAAGTTACCCGCGCGCTTCCCGCCCATGGGGTGACTTACGTCCACATCCTTTTCGACCAGCATGAAATCGTGCAGTCGGACGGGATCTGGACCGAAAGCTTCCAACCGGCCGAGCGGACGCTTGGTGCGTTGGAAGATGCGGCGCGGGCCGAAGTTCTGGCGATCTTCCCGGAACTTGCGTCAGATACCGCCAGCTTCCCGGCCGCGCGCCTTTCGCTGAAGGCACATGAAGTAAAGGTTCTGGTGTCAGGCTGACGCTGGGGGGCGGCCGAGATAGGCCGCCCAGTCTTCCGGTGTATCAAGATCAAGCACTGCCATTTCGCCTGGCAAAGGGACAACCCTGACCCGATCAGCGTGGGTTTTCAGAACGGACCGCCCACCTTCGTCCCCCGTGACCGCGGCAAGACTTTCCCACAGGTCTCGCGGAAAAATCGCCGGGTGCCCCGGAGTGCCGTTGATACTCGCACCGCGCCAGATCAAATCCGGTTCGGCCCGAAAACGCGAAATGAGGTCGGCCAATACCTTGGTTGAAAAGCCGGGCATGTCGGCTGGAAGGATCATCACGCCATCCTTCGGTCCGGTATCGGTGGCGGCGATTGCGGCAACCCCACAGCTGATTGATCGCGACATCCCATGCGATGCGTCAGCGACTTCGACGATTTTTGCAGTGGTGTCACCCAGCGCAAGGCGGCGCATATCGGCCGCCAGGGGTAAAGTCACATAGACCGGAGCCCCCGTGGCCAGGGCAACATCCGTGACCAAGCGCAGAATCGGCTTGCCCTTGACCAGCTGTAGCAGCTTGTCGCGCCCCCGCATTCGGGAAGACGCGCCAGCCGCCAGCACCAGAATGTGGACAATCGGACCCATGACAAATGGTCCGCCTGACCGAGCAACCTGTCAAGCGTTCGTGAAACCGGTGCTATCCGCGCATCCGGCCGCCATCATCCCAGAGCGGTGCCATGTGAACGCGCGCGGCGCGGCGTTCACCCAGGATCTCTACTTCCAGTGCCAACCCGTCCTGTACCCGGTCAGCGGGAATGAAGCCTTGTGCCACAGATTTGCCGGTCCAGTGGCTGTAGCCGCCGCTCGTGCACCAGCCCACGACCGCACCGTCCAGCCAGATCGGCTCCCAGGCCACGACATCAGCGTCGCCAGCTTCGATGATGATCGGCACCAGTTTGCGCTTTGCGCCTTCCGCCTTTTCCTTCACCGCGGCGGCCTTGCCGATCCAGTCGGCGGGCTTGTTCCAACTGATGAAGCGGTCCAGTCCGGTTTCAAGCGGCGTGTAATCAGGTGAGAATTCACGACCCCAGCTGCCAAACCATTTGTCCAGCCGCAGGGACATCATCGCGCGCATCCCGAAGGGGCGGAGGCCCAAGTCTTTGCCAGCGGCTGAAATCACGTCCCACAAGTGGCGGACCGACATGTGGTCAGTGTAGATTTCGTATCCAAGGTCGGCTGTGTAGCTGACGCGCTGAACGATGCAGTTCGCCATGCCCACGGTCATGCGTTTTACATCCATGAACTTGAACGCTTCAGCGCTGACATCCGACCGGGTGACACGCGCAAGAAGCTCACGCGCCTTTGGTCCGGCGATCTGGAAGCCTGAGCGGGAATCCGATATATTCTCGACGCTTACACCCGCTTCTTGATGTTGCTCGAACCAGCGCGAATGCCAGCCTTGTGCGCCGTAGCTGGCGGTCAGCTGGAATTCGGTTTCTGAAAGGCAGGACACCGTAAAGTCGCCGATGATCTTGCCGGACTCTGCCAGCATTGGTGTCAGGGACAACCGCCCCGGTTTCGGGATACGGCCTGCCATGATCTGGTCAAGCCAGGCCCGGGCGCCCGCGCCCTTCACAAGATACTTGCCGAAGTTCTGCACCTCGTTGATGCCGACGCTTTCGCGCACCGCCATCACCTCCTGGCGTGTCGCCTCCCAAGCGTTGGAGCGTTTGAAGGTCGGCGTCTCATAGCGTGGCTCGCCGGGCAGGGCATGATAGTTGACGACCTCCAGCCCGTATTGCGCGCCCCAGACTGCGTTCATCTGGTCAAAAACCTGATACATCGGCGTAGTGCGGAAAGGGCGGGCGGCGGGGCGTTCCTCGTTCGGGTAGCTGACCGAGAACCGCATCTGATAGTTCTCGATCACCTTCGGCACGGTATAACCTGCAGTGGTCCAGGTGCCGAAGCGAGAGACGTCGAAGCCGCGCGGGTCGCGTTCAACCTCGCCTTCGATCATCCACTGCGCCAGCGCCAGGCCCATGCCGCCGCCCTGTGAAAAGCCCGCCATGACGGCGCAGGCCGACCAGTAGTTGCGCAGGCCCTGCACCGGGCCGATCAGCGGGTTGCCGTCGGGGGCGAAGGTGAAGGGTCCGTGGATCACCCGCTTCACGCCCGACCGTTCCAGCACCGGGAAGCGGCGGTAAGCGAAGTTGACCGAATCCTCGATCTTGTCGAACTGTTCGTTCAGCAGCTCATGGCCAAAGTCCCAGGGCGTGCCGTCAACCGACCACGGCTCACAGGGCTTTTCATAGAACCCAATGCAAAGGCCCCGGCCTTCCTGCCGCAGATAGCTTTCGCCTCCAGGGTCCATCACATGCGGGAATTCGCGGCCCGACTTCAGGATGTCCATGATCACGGGAATGTCGTCCGTGACCAGGTATTGGTGCGCCATGGGCAACAATGGTAGGTAAACCCCCGCCATTGCACCGATCTCCCGTGCCCAAAGGCCGCCTGCGTTGACCAGATGCTCGCAGTGGACAGTGCCCTTTTCAGTGACAACCTCCCAGCCGTCCTTTGTAGGGTTCGTCTCAAGCACCCGGTTGTGCAGCACAATTTCCGCGCCGCCCATCCGCGCGGCCTTGGCATAAGCGTGCGTCGTGCCCGAGGGGTCAAGGTGGCCGTCCAGCGGGTCGTATAGCCCGCCAAGGATGCCGTCGACGTTCACTAGCCCGTCGGTCAGCTTCGAAATCTCGGCAGGCGAGAAGATCTCGGTGTCCAGACCCATGTAGCGATGCTTGGCGCGTTCGGCTTTCAGCATCTCGAACCGGGCCTCATTATCGGCCAGCGTCACGCCGCCCACGTGATGCAACCCGCAGGACATGCCGGTGATCGCTTCCAGCTCTTTGTAAAGCCGGATGGTGTAGCCTTGCAGGGCGGCCATATTGGTGTCGCCGTTGATGGTGTGGAAACCGCCTGCCGCGTGCCAGGTGGACCCGCTGGTCAGATCCGACCGTTCGATCAGCATGACATCGGACCAGCCAAGTTTGGTGAGATGGTACAGAACCGAACAGCCGACAACGCCGCCACCGATCACCACCACGCGCGCATGGGTTTTCATCGCAAACTCTCCCACCTTCCGGATTTCAAGCACCATGGCGGCGCGGGACCCGGAAGGCATGAGAGTTTGCGACAAAGAATGTCGCAGTCAGACAGCTTGGCGCTGAGCCTTACTTCTCGGGTATCAGGCCGCGCGGCGCAAAGCGCATCACAAGCAGCAGCACCACACCCAGCGTCAACAGACGCATATGCGCGGCGGTGTCTTGCAGATGGTCCTTGAAGTCGCCGGCGGGCAGGCCGGCGGTGATCAGATCCATCATCTGCGGCCCCAGGAATTCCACAGCCAGGTAAAGCCAGCCGATCAGCAGCCCGCCGAGGATCGAGCCCCAGTTGTTGCCGGACCCGCCCACGATGACCATCACCCAGATCAGGAAGGTGAACCGCAGGGGCAGATAGGACGGCGGGGTCAACTGCCCCTCCATCGAGGTCATCATTGCACCAGCCAGCCCGACGACCGCTGAGCCGATGATGAAAATCTGCAGGTGGCGGAACTTCACATCCTTGCCCATCGCGGCCGAAGAAATCTCGTTGTCGCGGATTGCCCGGACCATCCGGCCCCAGGGGCTGTTCAGCGCGCGTTCGCAGCCCCAGACCAGCAGCACAAGCACCAGGCCAAACATGGTGGCGTACAGGAGCTTCACGAAGATCGTCGAGGCGGTGACCGGGTCAAGACCCATGCTTGCCACCGGCTCCAGGAACGTAGGATTCAGTTGCAGGTCGACTTCCTTTGGCACCGGCCAGGGGCGGGGCAAGTCGATCAGGTTTTTGACGCCCCGTGCCAGCCAGTCTTCGTTGCGCATCACCGTGACGATAATCTCGGCGATCCCAAGGGTGGCGATAGCAAGATAGTCCTCACGCAGGCCGAGGGCGATCTTGCCGATGACCCAGGCGGCCGCAGCAGCCATCAGCGCGCCAACCGGCCAGGCAAGGACCGAATTTAGGCCAAGACCACCAATGTTGCCAGCCTGTGCGGGGTTGTTTGACTCAACTCCCACGACACCGGGATCAAGGATGAAGCGGTAGATGAAGAAGGCCACGACCAGATACAGCACCAAGGCCAGTGTCCGGTTGGTGCTTGGCTTCAGACGACGGTAGAGCCAGACCGCCAGTGCGATTGCCACCGCCGCAAAGATCAGCGCACCGAAGATCCGTGGTCCGCCCGCCGCCCAACCCTCTGGCACCGGCTTTGACGACACCAGCGCCACGGCAAGGCCACCAAGGGCGACCGACCCAACGATGCCGGTCGAGAAAAGCCCCGCATAGCCCCACTGGATGTTTACCCCGATCGCCATGATGCAGGACAAAAGTGCGAGGTTCAGGATGTTGAGCGACAGGTTCCAGCTTTGCAGCATCCCGGTAAGGATGAACAGCATGGCCACGGCGGCAAAGAGAAGGATGTTGCGATACTGGGCCATCTCACTTGCCTCCGAAGATGCCCTGCGGGCGGAACAAAAGCACCATAATCAGGATCGAGAAACTGACCGCGACCTTGTAATCGGTCGAAAGCGCCTGATAGAGGCCTTCGCCCAGCCAATCGGTCGGAACGAGGTAGCCAAGGATCTTCTTCCAGGC
Organism: Paracoccaceae bacterium; assembly: GCA_031374565.1. Lineage (GTDB taxonomy): Bacteria > Pseudomonadota > Alphaproteobacteria > Rhodobacterales > Rhodobacteraceae > Tabrizicola. Next base: position 8,132 of record JANMGI010000043.1, read on the forward strand.
GCTGGTGACGATCAGCTCTGAAAAGGCGACGATGAAGCTGCCGACGACAGCCCCAAGGGGTGACCCAAGGCCGCCCACCACTGCAGCGGCGAACATCGGCATCAGCAAGCTGAAGTAGACGATCCCGCGATAAGACTTATCCAGCCCGTACAGAGTCCCCGCAATGCAGGCCAGCGCGCCTGCGATGACCCAGGTGATCGTGACCACGCGTTCCGGGTTGATGCCGGACAACAGCGCCAGATCCTCGTTATCGGAATAGGCCCGCATCGATTTGCCGGTGCGGGTCTTCTGCAGGAACCAGAATAGGGCGACGCAGCACAGAATGGCCGCGACGACCGATAGCGCCTGAGTGGTCTTGATCGCCAATGGCTCGACCAGCCCGGTTGCGGCCTTGAAATCCTGCGGGTTCAGAAGCATTCGCGCGCCGTCCGAGAAGTTCTGTTCCGACGTGCCGATGATCATGCGGACAAGGCCGTTCATCACGAACATCACCCCGGTCGAAACGATGACCACAATGATCGGCTTCGCCCGCTGTTTGCGGTAGAAACGATAGACGACCCTGTCGGTCGCAAGGACCATGGCGATGGTGACAAGGATGCCGAAGGGCAGGGCCAGAAGTGCTGTGGGCAAGGGTCCTGCGGTGATCCCCATCGACTGGAACCACCAGGTGAACAGGATCACGAAGGCGGTCCCGAAAGCCATCGTGTCGCCATGCGCAAAGTTGGAAAACCGCAGGACGCTGAAGATCAGCGTGATGCCAAGCGCGCCCAAAGCCAGCTGGCTGCCATAGGCAAGGCCCGGCACCACGATGAAGTTCAGAAAGGCGGTCAGGGCGTTCAGGATATCCATCAGGTCACGCAAAGCCTATTGAAGTGTGGGGCATTGGGTCAGCCGCCTTCAATCATGCAGGTGCCCGATCCGGTGATCGCCACCGGCCCTTGGCCAAAGGCATGGGCGGTGAACGAAATCTCGCCCGACGGATAGATGCTGATCAGGCCAGAGACGCCATTCTGCAGCGGGATGACGATTGACGCCTCACCCGCCGCCAGTGTGTTTGAGGTCGTGTAGCCTTGCCATTCCTGACCTTCCCAGGAAATCCGCCAGCCGTCCCCGGCCTCGGCAATCAGGAACGGCCCGCCCGAGAATGGCTCGCACGTTCCGCCGCCGCACTGTTGTTCGATCTTGCATTCAAAGCCCGCAAGGGCAGGGGCGGGGATCAAGGCCAGCAGGGCAAGGACCACAGGTTTCATCATCAGCCTCCCAGGAAGGATTTGCGGACATCGGGGTCGGCCAGCAGGGCCTGCCCGGTGTCGGTATAGCGGTTGCGGCCCTGCACCAGAACATAGCCTTTGTCGGCGATCTCAAGCGCCTGCCGGGCGTTCTGCTCGACCATCAGGATCGAAATCCCGGTGCGAGCGATTTCGATGATCCGGTCGAAAAGCTCGTCCATGACGATTGGACTGACGCCTGCGGTAGGTTCATCCAGCATCAGGACCTTCGGCTGGGTCATCAGCGCCCGGCCCACGGCAACCTGCTGGCGCTGACCGCCCGAAAGCTCTCCGGCCTTCTGAAAGCGCTTCTGCTTCAGGATCGGGAACAATCCGTAGATCTGCTCCATCGTTTCGCGGACCTTTTCGTCGTCGCGGATGAAGGCCCCCATTTCAAGGTTTTCCTCGACCGTCATGCCGGTGAAGATGTTGTGCGTTTGCGGCACGAACCCCATCCCCTTGCGGACCCGCGCTTGCGGGGACAGGCTGGTGATATCCTCGCCCATCAGCTTCACGCTGCCCTGTCGCAGCTTAAGCATCCCGAAGACTGCCTTCATCGCAGTGGACTTGCCCGCACCATTCGGCCCCACGATTACCGCGATCTCGCCGGGTTCCACGGCCAGCGTGCAGTCATGCAGGATGTCGACCGGACCATATCCGCCGGTCATGTTCTCGCCGATAAGGAAGGGTGCGCTCATACGGAAGGGTCCAGTGTCAGGGCCTTAAGTCTGGTTAACATAAAGGCCTGCATCATTCGGCAAGCTTCGTATTGGCCAAGAACTCGGCGTGATACCCGACATGCTGCGGCGTGTATTCCTTGCCAATCGCGTAAGTCATGACCTGCATGACCCGTTTTTTCTCGACAAAGACCGAATTCGCAAAGACCACGTCCAGCCCGTTAATCTTGACCGTGTAGACCACCGTGTCACCGCTCAGGCTGCCAAGGGCCACAGGCTGCACATCTAGCACCTCTGCAGTGTTGCCGGTTGCCATCTTCGCGTTGTCCAGCACAACCTGGCGCATGAACTCGGCTGTCAGACCGTCGTCGCTGCCCAAATTCTCGATCAGGTACTGGGCATAATGGCGGTCGTCGATCCGGTAGGCCGCGTTGATCTCAGGACTGGCGGGTGGCGAGGTGACCCACCCCACAGCCGAAGCGCAGAACTGCACGGTAGGGGTGATGTCATCGCATCCGGCAGGCGACGTCACTCCGGCGGCATCGGCATATTTCCAGGTCCCGTCATCAAAAAGGGTGACGACCTTGCCGCCGACCACCGCCTTGCCAACGGTGGACTGCGCGACGGCCAGACCGGGGATCAACAGAAATGCAAAGATTGCGAATGCCTTCAGCTTCACGCCGCGCCCTCCTTCAACTTGTTCTTCAGGCCCCGGCCCAGATAGGCCTCGATCACCCGTTCGTCGTTCTTGACCTGATCCACGGTGCCCTCGGCCAAGACCTTGCCTTCGGCCATGCAGATCACCGGATCACATAGGCGACCGATGAAATCCATATCATGTTCGATCACACAGAAAGTGTAGCCGCGCTCTTTGTTCAGGCGCACGATGGCATCGCCGATGGTGTTCAGAAGCGTGCGGTTCACACCTGCGCCGACCTCATCCAGAAAGACGATCTTGGCGTCGACCATCATCGTGCGACCGAGTTCCACCAGCTTTTTCTGCCCGCCCGAGATCATTCCGGCCTTCTGGTCGGCGATGTGGGAGATCGTTAGGAACTCAAGCACCTCATCGGCCTTCTGCCGGATGCGGTCTTCTTCGGCAGCCACAGCGCCACGCGAGAACAGCGCGTTCATCAATTTCTCGCCCGACTGGCGCGCGGGCACCATCATCAGGTTCTCGCGCACGGTCATCGAGCCGAACTCATGTGCGATCTGGAAGGTGCGCAGCAGGCCCTTGTCGAACAGCTTGTGCGGCGGCAGGCCGGTGATGTCCTCGCCGTCCATGAAAACCTGGCCGCTGGTCGGCGCGTATCGCCCAGCTATCACGTTGAACAGCGTCGTCTTACCCGCCCCGTTCGGTCCG